>CAIUMO010000010.1 GCA_903900345.1 uncultured bacterium
ATAACGGAGTCTCCAACGTCGACGCCGAACTGTATTATGCCGATCATCAAGCTCCAGCACCAAAAGGTAGAACAAAGCCAATTGATGCTGTAGTAGTTAATGCTTAAATTAGCTTGTTCTGATACGGCGATAAGTAAATTTAGCAGCTACTCGCCAATTAGTGGTCGAGTCGCTATCAAATTGATAAACCAAACCATCTTTAACTTCACTAATTAAAACCAGTGCTGGATTATAAGGCACAAGCGTACGATAAAATATCAAGTCGTCGTTATTGACGTGTTTGCGACCAGGAAAGACCTCGTGAAATTTACTTAGGCTAACTTCGTCAAAATAACGTTGATTATTCTTGGGCGGTAAGTACATTTCAGCCTTTAGGCCAACGCGCGTCACTAGCTTTTTAATATCTCCAAGTAATAACTTGGATTTACCATTAATATACAGATACAGCTGTTTTTTGGATGTTAGAAATAAAGTCGCCTCGGTTGTATGGCTGACAGGAATTCTGAAAACAACTACTTGACGGACGTCAATATCTAACCCAAATCGTTCTTGGATAGCACGCTCAAGCGCCAATTCGTCATACATCTTATCGCTCATATTTTTCCTATTATACCACTTCCGTATCATATAACCTCGACTAGATATAGCCAATCAACTACAATGGACTTAATGGATTTTAAAAAACGATATGCCAAATTAAACCAAGCTCAAAAAACGGCAGTCGATACAATCGACGGGCCAGTAATGGTTATCGCAGGCCCTGGCACTGGTAAAACCGAACTTTTAAGTGTCCGAGCCGCCAATATTCTAAAAGAAACCGACACTTTACCTGAAAATATTTTATGTTTGACTTTCACCGACAGCGGCGCCAATGCCATGCGCGAAAGGCTAACCGAAATTATCGGCAAAGAGGCCTATAAAGTCGCTATCCATACTTTTCACAGCTTTGGTTCGGAAGTAATTAATCAAAATGGCCAATATTTCTATCAAGGCGCCAAGTTTCACGCCGCCGACAGCCTTAGCAGCTACGAAATAATGCGCGAAATATTCGAGCAGCTTGATTATAACAATCCAATCGCCGGTAAAATGAATGATGAATACACCTATTTATCGGATAGTCTGACAACTATTTCTGAGCTTAAACGCAGCGGTCTAACCAGTGACGAATTAATTAAAGTTTTGGATGAAAATAACATCGCCATCGAAAAAGCCGAGCAGTTATTATCACCAATCTTTGCGCAGGGGATCAACAAAAACACTGCCACATTAGCAGCCGATACCATTGCGGCGATTCGATCTTGCGGTGATGAAGCCTCCTTGCCAACGATCGTTCCGTTGTCTCAGATCCTAGCTGATTCGTTATTAACTGCCACCAACGAGGCATCTAATTCAAACTCAACCAAACCAATTACCGCGTGGCGCAACGACTGGTTCGTCAAAGACAAATCTGGCAAATTCGTCTTAAAATCGCACGATCGTCAGTCTAAATTACGAGCTTTAAGTTTTGTTTATAATCAATATCTAAATCGTATGCAAGAAACCTCGCTTTATGACTTTGACGACATGATTATGCGCGTCGTTCACACTATAGAAACTCAGGATGATCTGCGTTTTAATCTGCAAGAAAAATATCAATACATCATGGTGGATGAGTTTCAGGATACCAACTTGGCGCAAATGCGTATCTTGCACAATTTGACTAATAATGAAGTCCAGGGCGACACGCCAAACATTATGGTGGTTGGTGATGATGACCAGGCAATCTATAGTTTTCAGGGTGCTGATATTAGCAATATTATTGATTTTCGTAAAAATTATCCAAGACTTAAAACCGTTACATTAACCGACAATTACCGCTCGACAGCCGACATTTTAAACGGTTCACGCGATATTATTCTGCAAGGCAACGGCCGACTGGAAAACATTTTTGATGATATTAATAAACAATTGACAGCCAATAACAACAAGCAGGGTAGTAGTGTTGGCCTACATGAAGCCGAAGCAATCGGCGACGAAAGGCATTGGGTCGTTAATGACATTAAATCACAGATTGAATCAGGCCAACAGCCAAATACCATCGCCGTATTAACCAGGCGACATTATGAAATTAATGCACTGCTACCATACTTCGCCAAGGCTGGCATTGCCGTCAATTACGAGCGTCGTGACAATGTATTAGACCTAGCGCCAATTAAAGTAATTGAGCAACTATCCAGATTGCTAATCAATCTAGCTGATGGTCGACACGACGAAGTCAATGCCTTGATGCCAGAATTACTGGCGCATTCCGCCTGGAAGATTAAGCCAATCGCATTATGGAAATTAAGTCTGAAAGCTTACGACAGTCACAGCCGCTGGCTGGACATCATGGCCGTTACACCAGAATTCGTAGCACTTTGTAACTGGCTAATTGAAACCGCTTCATCAGCAATTGACATACCACTAGAACAAATCTTAGATATCATTATTGGTAAGCAAAATTCGGACAGCTACGAAAAACCAGGTTTTGTTAGTCCGCTTTATAACTATTTCTTTTCAAACGATAGTTTAGTCAACAACCCAACTGAATATTTAACTTATTTAGAAGCCTTGCGGACCATCAGGTCTAAATTACGCGAATATCGCCCCGATCAAACACCAACCTTATCAACACTAATCGAGTTTATCGAATTAAACCGCAAAGTCGGCAGCACGATTAATGTTACTCGGCAATCAGTCGGATCTGATAATGCCGTCAATATTATGACCGCCCACAAATCAAAAGGCCTAGAATTTGACAGCGTCTACGTTATCAATGCCGTTGATACCGTCTGGGGCGAGCGCGCTCGCAGCCGTAACCGATTAATCAACTATCCCGAAAACTTGCCACTGGCGCCAGCAGGTGAAAGCGAGGACGAACGTCTGCGACTATTTTACGTCGCCATTACCAGGGCCAAGCATCAACTTCATATTAGTTATAGCCTAAGTGATGATAATAACAAAAACAGCTTGCGCGCTGCCTTTTTGGTCGACAGTAAATGGGATTTGCAAACTATACCAACACCATCAACTGCCGAACAATTAATCGAATCGGTCGAGTTGGCTTGGTATCAGCCAATCATTAATCCGACGACTACTAATATGCGTGATTTGTTAATGCCATCACTGGATAACTATAAACTCAGCGTCACACACTTGCATAACTTTTTGGATGTTACCCGCGGCGGCCCAGCCACGTTTTTATTGAATAATTTACTGCGTTTTCCAAGCGCCAAAAGTGCCAACGCTGCTTTTGGAACCGCTATTCATGATACCTTGCAGCGCGCCCACACCCATATATCTTCAACTGGCAACAAACAGGCTATTGAGGATATCGTGTCCAACTTTGAGACCAACCTACGCGATCAACATTTAGGTAAACGTGATTTTGACATATTTTTGCAAAAAGGTAGTGATGCCTTGCGAGTATTTCTGGAAGATAAGTATGATAACTTTACAACAACCGAACAAACCGAACTAAATTTTGGTGGTCAACATTCAATCGTCGGTGAAGCGCATTTAACTGGATCACTCGACCTGGTTGATATTAGTAAACCAGACAAAACAATCGTCGTAACTGATTACAAAACCGGCAAACCATCCAACAGCTGGACGGGCAAGACCGATTACGAAAAGATTAAGTTGCATAAATATAAACAACAATTATTATTTTATAAATTACTAGTCGAATCAGCCCGTGATTACCGTGATTTTAAAGTCATTTCCGGCATTATGCAATTCGTCGAACCAACCTTGACAGGCGATATTTTGTCGCTGGACGCCGAATTTAGTAATGATGAGATTGACCGATTTAAAACCCTAATAAATGCCGTTTGGACGCGTATCAAAAAACTAGATTTACCAGATATATCAGGCTATGATCAGTCAATCAAAGGTGTACTAGCTTTTGAGCAAGACTTGATTGACAATATTATCTAATTGTTTTATAATGAAGATATACTAATGTCAAACTTTTGGGCAGACCTACCAAAACCATTCTTTGTACTGGCTCCAATGGAGGCAGTAACAGATGTTGTTTTTCGCCATGTCGTTGCAGCTGCCGCCCGACCAGATGTCTTTTTTACGGAATTCGTCAATGCCAGTAGTTATTGCAGTCCCAAAGGAATCGCCAGCACTAAAGGTCGCCTGACTTTTACGGCCGACGAACAACCAATGGTCGTCCAAATTTGGGGCAACAAACCCGACCAATATGCGCAGATGAGTTTAGGAATGGCTGAACTTGGTTTTGCTGGCATTGACATCAACATGGGTTGCCCCGACAAATCTGTCGTTCATGGCGGATCGGGCAGCGGATTAATCCGGACCCCCGAACTAGCTGGACAATTAATTGCCGCTGCTAAAACTGGCGGACTGCCCGTCAGCGTCAAAACTCGTATTGGCGATCGTAAGGTTGAAGAATGGCGTGACTGGCTAACATTTTTACTGCAACAAGACATCGTTAATTTGACTGTCCATTTGCGAACTCGCAAAGAAATGACCAAAGTTGAAGCTCACTTTGAATTAATTCCTGAAATCATGAAATTACGCGACGAAATCGCACCACAAACATTAATTACGATTAATGGCGACATCCGTGACCATCAACATGGATTAGAATTAGCCGCAAAATACGGCGTTGATGGCATCATGATTGGCCGCGGAGTTTTTCAGGATCCATTTGCATTTGAAATCAACAAAAGGGAACACACTAATCAAGAATTGGTCGATTTATTAAACTATCATTTGGATATGCACGACAAATATGCCACCGACCCATCTTTGCAAGGATTATCCTTGCAAAAGGTAGATGTCCGTAAATTTGACCCATTGAAACGGTTTTTGAAAATTTATGTCCGTAATTTTCCAGGCGCTAGTGAGGTGCGTGATAAAATGATGCACACTACCAGCACCGATGAGGTTCGGGCGATTCTAGCCTCGGTGGCGACGTCGTAATTCGGCGACTTTCAATCTGACAGCGTGACGATCAACCAACTCATGGGCTTCATCTAGTTCAACTTGGTCTTTGGCATCTTTGCGCATTTGCAAAGCCCGTTCATAAGCAGCTTTTGATTCGGCTTCAACAATATTATCGCCATGATCAGCTTCGTCAACTAACAGTTGAATCGTTTTGTGTGTAATTTTAATCAGACCGCCTGAAATCGCAAAGTATTGCAGTTTTTCGTTGCCGTCATCTTTGTTATGACGAATCGAGACCACGCCAGGGACCGCCAAAGCAATTAGTGGTTCGTGGTCAGGATAAACGGCAATTTCACCTTCCGATGTCGGAATCATAACCTCATAAACTTCTTGATCAATTTTGACACCAAGCAGTGTAACGAGTTTAAAATTCATTTAATTAGTCCTTTTTGTCCGTTAAAGTACCTTGGACCATGTAAAACCAATCTTCGGGTTTGGCGTCATATTTGCCAGCCAAAATGTCACCAAAGTCACGAATTGTGTCTTCTAATTTAACATAAACGCCTGGGTTGCCAGTAAACTTTTCAGCAACGTGGAATGGTTGTGATAAATAACGTTGAATACGGCGGGCGCGGGCCACGATTTGCTTTTGGTCGTCAGATAATTCTTCCATACCCAAAATCGCAATGATGTCTTGCAATTCTTTATATTGTTGCAAAATACGTTGAACTTCGCGGGCAATTCGGTAATGTTCGACACCGACAATTTCGGAATCAAGACTGGTTGAGTTGCTATCCAAAACGTCAACGGCTGGATAAATACCAATTTCAGTTAGTGCACGGTTCATAACGATTGTCGCGTCAAGGTGAGCAAAAGTTGCAGCCGGCGCTGGGTCAGTCAAGTCGTCAGCTGGCACGTAAACCGCTTGGACAGAGGTAATCGAACCTTTTTTGGTACTGGTAATACGCTCTTGCAGGGCACCCATTTCTTGTTGCAAGTTTGGCTGATAACCAACGGCTGAAGGCAAACGTCCCAACAAGGCGGATACTTCGGCACCGGCCTGAGTATAACGATAAATATTATCAATAAACAGCAGCACGTCTTTGCCTTGGTCGCGGAAAGTTTCAGCCATCGCTAGGCCTGATAAGGCAACGCGCAAACGGGCTCCTGGTGGTTCGTTCATTTGTCCAAAGACTAGGCTGGTTTTACCCAAAACGCCAGCTTCTTCCATTTCGTAGTAAAGGTCGTTACCTTCGCGAGTACGTTCACCAACACCGGCGAAAACCGAGTTTCCACTGTGATATTTAGCAATGTTGTTGATAAGTTCGGTAATCAAAACAGTTTTACCAACACCAGCACCGGCGAACAAACCAACTTTACCACCCTTAACAACAGGGGCGATAAGGTCAATAACTTTGATACCGGTTTCCAAAATTTCAGTTTTGTTTGATTGTTCAGACAAATCAGGTGGATCGCGGTGGATTGGCGCTCGTTTGCCAGTTAAGGCAGGTTTACCGTCAATGGCATCACCAACAACGTTAAACATACGACCTTGAGTCTCGTCGCCAACTGGAACGCTGATTGGCGCACCAGTAGCAGTAACTTTGTCGCCGCGTTTTAGTCCGTCAGTTGTCGTTAGTGCAATCGAGCGAACACTAGTTTCATTTAAGTGTTGGGCAACTTCGAGTGTTAAAGTTTTACCGTCACGCTGAACATGCAATGCATCGTAAATGGCTGGTATTTTGCCGCTTTCAAATTCGACGTCGACAACCACACCGACGATTTGGATAATTTTTCCTGTACTATGCTTCATTATATTCTCCTTTATCATACATTTATCGCTTCTACACCACCTGATATTTCGGCCAATTCCTGAGTGATGGCGCCTTGGCGAGCTTTGTTCATCGCCAATGTCAAATCATCAATCAAATCAGTGGCGTTGTCAGTTGCGTTTTTCATAGCTAGCATGCGCATGCTGTGTTCGCTGGCGCGAGCCTCTAGTAGTGATTGAAATATTTGGGCTTCAACCAGACGATAGGCAACAGCGTCCAGAACCTGACCAACACTTGGTTCAAACAGTGGGTCTTCATCATCAACAGTTGTATCAACAGTTTCAAAGCCAGCTGGCAAAACTCGAACAGTTTTGACTTCTTGGCGAATACCGCTGATAAATTCGGTAAAAATTATATCAACTGCATCAACTTCGCGGTCCAAAAACTTTTCGCGCGCCGTGTCCAAAATCGCTTTAAATTCGTTAGAATTTGGCTGGTCAGGAATATCTTCGTAAAACCCAACCACATCAACGTCTTTAATGCGTGATGCAAACATGGCGGCTTTGCGTCCAATCGTAATTGTTCGGCTGTGAATACCGTTTTTGACGTCAGATTGCAATTCTTCAGCGTATAATTTAGTAATGTTATTGTTATAAGCACCGGCTAAACCTTTGTCGCTGGCAATCACAATTAGTAAACGAGTTTTTATGGCCCGCCTAGCAAACAGTGGATGCCCTTTGGCTGATTTGTGTCGGCTTAACGACGCTAACATTTCTTTGGCGGCCACTGAATATGGCGCCGAGGCTTTGGTCGTTTCTTGGGCGCGACGCATCTTGCTGGCGGCAACCAGTTGCATAGCTTTTGTAATCTGCTTGGTGTTTTTAACCGAGCGAATTCGCAGCTTTAGAACTTGAGTTGATGCCACGTTTAAGCCTCCTTTGAACCTTTCACGACAGCCTTGGCAACTTTAACAATTGCCGCGATTTGATCGTCAGTTGGTTTAGCGCCTTTATCAAGTTCGTTCATTTCAGATTTGTGGTCTGTCTTCAAACGACTTAATAATTTAGCTTGAACGTCTTTGATGTTTTCAGGTTTAATATCGTCAAACAAGCCGTTAGTTGCAGCATAGACACTGGCAACTTGCTGCCAAATGCTATATGGCTGATATTGTGGCTGTTTTAGCAGTTCAGTCAAGCGTTGACCACGACTAATTTGTGATTTAGTAGCATCATCCAAGTCGCTACCAAATTGGGCAAAACTGGCAAGTTCCCTAAACTGAGACAAACCGAGTTTAAGATTACCGCTGACACTTTTAACAGCTTTGGTTTGAGCGTCACCACCAACACGCGAAACGGATAGTCCAGCCGAAATAGCCGGTCTAATACCTTGATAAAATAGGTCGGTTTCAAGGAAAATCTGACCATCGGTAATCGAAATCACATTGGTTGGAATGTAGGCACTAATATCGCCGGCTTGAGTTTCAATAATCGGCAGGGCAGTTAGTGAACCGCCACCTAGGGCGTCACTTAATTTAGCCGAGCGCTCCAGTAGACGTGAGTGCAGGTAAAAAACGTCACCCGGAAAGGCTTCGCGTCCTGGTGGACGACGGAGTAGTAGCGACATTTGGCGATATGCCACAGCGTGTTTAGTTAAATCGTCATAAATCATCAAAGCGTGACCACCGTTATCGCGGAAATATTCACCCATAGCAGTGGCCGCATACGGCGCCAAATACAAAAGTGATGCAGGGTCAGATGGACTGGTTGCAACCACAATTGTTTGCTCCATCACACCTTCTTTTTTAAGACGATCAATCAAACGAGAAATTTTTGAAGAGCGTTGACCAATTGCTACATAAACGTTAACCACGCCAGTTTTTTGCTTGGCCTGATTAATCATCGTATCGATTGTCAAAGCAGTTTTACCAGTCTGACGGTCACCAATAATCAACTCGCGCTGACCACGACCGATAGGGAACATGGCATCAATTGCAATGATGCCGGTCATCAAAGGTTCGTGAACCGATTTACGGCCCATAACACCAATAGCTTCACGTTCAACTAAACCTGTTTGTTTAGTTTTGATTGGCGCACCACCATCAAGTGGACGACCAAGTGGGTCAACTACACGACCTAATAACTCTGGACCAACTGGCACCGACAAAACGACACCTTTTAGGCGAACTGTATTACCAGCCGAGACTAAACTATCTGAGCCCAGTAAAACGGCGCCGATTTCGTCTTCCATTAAATTCAAGGCAAATGCTTCAACAATGCCGCTTGGTGTTTCAATTTGTAACACTTCGTTATAGCCAGCATCGCGTAGTCCTTGGACCCAAGCCACGCCGTCTCCGACGCGAACGACAATACCGACCTTTTCTAAACCTTCAGTCGACTCTAGCCCCGCAATCGCGTCGCGTAGGTCTTTTGAAAGTTCCGCTACTGATATCTTTGTCATATCTTATTCCTTATCATTTCTTATATTTTGTCTTTAATGCGGTTAATCGTCTAGCGATTGTAGTGTCAATCTCAGATCCGGCAAATTCCAGGCGTAATCCACCAAGTAAACTTGAGTCAATTTCGGCACGTAATTGCACATCGTCGGCATCGATATTTTGGCGGACTAATTCGATAACCGCCTTTTTAGTCAGTTCGTCTAACTCGTGGGCCGAGGTCACATTGGCAACCACTACACCACGTAGACTCAACTGATATTCGATGTCACCAATAATCAATTGCTGTTCTTTGGTGCGCTTCGAATCAATCAGATAGGCCGCTAATTGTTGAGCCAACTGCTTGGCATCGGCGCCATCAATCAATGACTTGGCATAGTAGCTGGCTATCTTGCGACGAGACAGACGAATAGCCATAAAGGACTACTTCGCTTCCTTGATTGAATCGGTAATTAATTTATTATCGATTTTGTCTGATACGACTTTACCAACTACTTTTTCAGTCGCTAAGGCGACCAGTTCAACCATTTCATTTTGAATCGCTTTTTTAACTAACAAAATTTCATTGTCAATCTCTCGTTGAGCTGTCGCAATGATTTGATCGGCCCGCTTTTTCGATGATTCTTCGGCAGCAACAATTGTCGCCATCGATTCAGCTTTGGCGCTAGCCACAATTTCATTAGCCTCTATCTGAGCCTTGTTAAGTAGCTTAACAATCCTTTTTTCAGTATGATCAGCCGCTTCTTGAGCTTCGGCTGCGGCTTTGGCGCCAGATTCAATCTTATTTTGACGGTCATCAACTGATTTCATTAACATAGGATAGACGAACTTACTCAGTAACCAAACTGTAACCAGAAAGGCAACTATCTGAAAAGTTAACATCATCCAATCAATGCCTAGCACACTAATTAGGCTAGGATTGGCGGTCTCAGTCGCGGCAAATTGTCCTAATATTTCCATGTTTTATCCAATTTGACTTATAGGAACTTAGCAATAATCGCAACGATGATACCGATGATAGCCAGTGAGTCACAGAAAACGATAGCCGTAATCATCATTGAACGAATATCACTTGCTTTTTCTGGATTGCGACCTAATGTTTTTAGGGCTGATGAACCAATCATACCAATACTAATAGCCGCGACAATTGCTGGCAACACATATGATAAACCGAATACTAATTGACCTAATACTTTTTCCATTTTTTACTCCTTATTCTTGTTACTTATAATTATATCATTCGAGCCGAGGCAGAAGTTATCATTCTACATGTAGCTCATGAATTGGTTGATGAGTTTCCGCGCCACCATCGTGGTGAGCAACGGCCAAAGACGTAAAAATGAGGGTTAGAACAAAAAACACATAAGCCTGAATGAATCCAATTAACATCTCAAAGCCCATAAAAATCGGTAGGGCAATAGTCGAAGCATAGCTAGCCAAAATAACAATCACCAACAACAAAATCTCACCAGCAAAGGCATTACCAAACAAACGCATCGCCAGTGATATAGCGCGCGAGAACTCACCAATAATTTCGAGTAGACCCTCAAAAAAGCCGACAGCGTCTTTGAGTGGATTGCGAAAATATCGTCCAGCATTACCCCAGATACCAAGCTGCTTAATCGCAAAAATTTGAATCGCAACAATCGTAACTATCGCTAAGCCTAACGTAAAGTTCAAATCAGCCGTCGGACTACGTAAAATCGGCACACCATTGATTTTGATTGAATCAAGACCAGGTAAAACACTCAACCAATAGTTAAATAAGACCAAGAAAAAGATAGTCACTACCAGTGGAGTCATCCTGCGACCCAGTTTACGATCTGGGATAATTTCGTTGATTTGTTTTAATAGACCTTCAAAAACCCACTGAGCCAAACCGACAAAACGATTGTAATGTCCACGGCGAACAGCATTGCCGACATAAAATAGCACACCCAAAGTAACGGCTGTGCCGACCAGGCCAGTTAACATCGCATTAGTAACTGAAAAAACGCCGATTTTAAAAATTTCTTTGGCAGCGATATCAACTGGAATCTGCAAAGCAGCAAAACTGTCAATCATTTATTTCTTCAGACCTTTCAGCTGCGACATTATTAGCATTAGACTAGTAATGGAACCTACGATGACGGACATAAAAGTAAACACTGGGGTAGTAAGCAGGATATGATCCAGCGCAATACCTATAATTACACCACCAATTGTGGGTATAAACATCCTCCAACTAGTGTCCAGAAGTGTCAGTGATAATAAAATAGCCGCAGAACGTGGCTGTTTCAGTTTATCGTCATTTGCCATTGGCGACCCTGTCATATAATCTTATTGTAGCAACCCAATAAGGATATGTACAGAGACACATTTACAACGACACCCCCCTGCAAGGATTATCCTTGCAAAATGATACAATTACAAAAAGGTAATAAAAATATGCCAAGACGCAACAAAATAATAAAATACACCAGGTCATACCCAACAAACAACAATACTAATTGCGAATCCAAGCGCCAATTTTTAAATGAGCGTGAAGCAGTAAAAGCAGCTGAATACCAGATGCTCGTCAACACCAACCTAGAACTGTCAGTCTATAAATGCGACGTCTGTAACAAATGGCACCTCACGCGACAATCCAAGGATTAATCTGATTAGCAAATATATTGCAAGGATAATCCTTGCAACGTATTACAGCGATATTATTACACTGGAGTACAGGGCTACTTGTTAGCCAGATCGTGTTTTATCTCGTCCAGCATATCTTTGTAGTCCTCGTAATCAGATATAAACTCTTTATATTCTTTAGCTGAAGAGAATTGATCTAATATTCGCGCAGGACTCAACCACTCTGGCGATATCCTACCTAGGAAATAGGGTAGGCTAGAGTAATCATATCTTTGCCAATCCTTGGGATTGATATGGATATAACGAGAAATATGCGTCAAATATCTTTCCGACATAATCATCGAAGCTTTATATGTAGTCTCAAATAAGGCTCCGGATGAATCATACTTTTTGTTAAAATATCGGCTATAACTAGTCATTAAACCTCGCATCAATCGAGACATAGCGCCTTCTTCTATTTGATAGACCAACATATGAAAGTGGTTCGCCATCAAACAATAACAATTTAACTCAATCTCCTTATATAAATGTACGTATGGTCTGCCGCATGAATCATTTTTAGCCTCGAAACTTAGGTATCTTTTTAATAAATTAAGAAAAACTCGATAATCTTCATCATCCAAATAAATAGCTTTTTTGCCATGACCACGCGCATAGATGTGATAGAAAGTGTTTGAAACATCCTTTTTGATGACATTCCGACTAGGCATAAGCTTATTATACTACTTATTTAAGTTTATTTTAAAATGATATCACCTCTGCAAGGATAATCCTTGCAAAAATCATCATTGCATAAACATAAGCAATATAGTAGATTGAGGATATAAATATGATTTAATTATATTTATTTTTTGTATGCGTGGTATTCGCATTAAATGCATACAAAAATACCTAAGCGCCCAGTTTTACTGAGCGCTTATTTTATTATGTTAAACAGGCATAAACTACGTGTAGCCTTTGCAAGGATAATCCTTGCAAATGGTATTAGCCGTAATGAGAGCTTGTTTAGTTAAAATTCTGTTGAAATCTAACTATGGGTATCGACTATTTAGTGCATTGTAATTTTTTGTAACTTCTGTAGATGAGAGTGCTCGATTATAGATATGAACTGCGCCAATTAAGCCGTTATAATAAACTCCTGTATAACCAAAACCGATCAGAACGTTATTAGCACTAGCGACTGCTGCTGCATATTGTCCTGCTGCCGAACTCGTAGAAACACCGTTTACGTATCCATAAACCCTAGAATTAGCCGCATTAGATGGATCTAGATCCCTGACTAATGTCACACAATTCCATTTTCCCTGAGTAACATTACCTAACGCAAATCCCGTATAAGTTCCGCCGTCAGGACCATTAATACCAAAGAAATAACTCATGACCCCATTTGTCTCTTGCGTAAAAGTATACTCACCACCAAAAGATTTATTTATTATGTTTTGACGTCCAGCTAATAAGTTAGTTGGATTAATCCAAAATTCTATAGTTAGATCACCAGTGATCTGTAACGATGAATTATTAGTTATGACTCCATAATTATTAACACCATTAAAATTCAAAGCCCCCTTATTATTACTGGAATATCCTACGAGATTGACTAGACTTGCATTATTACCATTATTACTTATGTCATTCCAGACTGATCCGCTACCATTATAAGAAGTCGGGTCACCAGCATCCAAATTCAAGACAAGACCGCCCGAGACAATACTATCAGCATACGAAGTCGCCATAGAGCTGGTCTGAGAATAAGTACGCCAGATAGCATTATCTGAGGTTCTTGATAGACTTACTGTGCCGGTAGATCTAATGACAGTTGCTTTACCGTTAGCATCCAAATCTGGCAGACCGACACTAAAGCTGGACTTAGTCCCACCACCTACAGAGCCAACAGTAAAGGTTCCGCTACTAGTAAAAGTGTGAATGGTATTGCCACCAGATGTAGTGATTGTGCCACCAGTAGCTGTTATGGAGCCAGTAGGGTAGGAGATTATAACGATACCTGAACCACCAGATCCACCAGCGTTATTAGAACCGTTCTGCCAGCCACCGCCACCGCCACCGCCGCCAAAGTTTGCAGCAGCAGACGTTGCCGACGAAATGACAGTCGTATTTTTACTTACTCCGCCACTACCAGCATTTGTTCCGCCATTTCCTCTGTTGGTTGCATCGCCAGTACCACCGGTATCTAGCCAACCGCCGCCACCGCCCGAAGCGTATATTTGTGACGAACCGCTTATAGAAGAGTTTAGGCCCTCGCCGCCATTTCCAGCTTTAGCTGCCGTAGCAGCTTGGCCTACAGCACCAGCGCCACCACCGCCACCGCCATTCCAATATCTACTGGAGCCAACATAGCCAACACCGCCGTTATAACCTTGGCCTGCTGGAGTTGAAACACCACCGTTATAACCTGGCGTATTTACAGATCCGCCACCGCCCGAAGCACCATTAGCACCACCGCCACCGCCGCCATAGCTAATAATATTTGAAAAGACTGAGTTACCGCCATTAAATCCATTATTGCCGACTGCTGCGCCACCAGCGCCGCCATTACCAACTGTCACATTGTAAGTTTGATCTGAGACCGACAAAGACGACACATATTGGTAGCTGCCACCGCCACCACCGCCAGCATCATCATTACCACCACCGCCACCACCGCCAACAACTAAAACTTTAATCGTAGATACTACTGGTAAAACTGTAAATGTTCCACTACTAGTAAATGTATGAATTGTATCAGTACCGGACGCAGTGATTGTACCGCCAGTCGCCGATATAGAACCAGTAGGGTAGGAAATAATAACAACACCTGAACCACCACTAAATCCAAAAGGAGAAGATGTACTACCAGCACCACCGCCACCCGTATTAGCAACTCCTGCACTACCGCTACCACCACCGCCACTACCACCTACACCATTAGTTGTGATAGCACCACCGCCACCGCCACCGCCATAATAAAGTAGACTGCCTGATATTGAGTTAGATGTTCCTGCACCACCAGCACCGCCAACATTTGTGCTTACAGCATTCTGCCCAACCGAAGCATCACCAGCGCCACCGCCACCACCAAAAGCAACAGAGTTTCCACCATTATAAGACGTGCTGCCACTAGCACCACCATGTCCAGTAAGTACACCCCCAGCGCCACCTCTGGCGTTTATGACAGAAAAGGCTGAACTATCACCGCTACTTGCATTGCCACCACCATTAACAGGGGATACTCCTCCGCCGCCAACAGTTACAGAATAGGATTGAGAGGCTACAGAAAAAGCCGCATTATATAGTACCTCGCCTCCGCCGCCACCAGCAGGATAAACAACGCCAGATACGCCGCCGCCGGCGCCGCCACCGCCGCCAACAACTAGGACTTTAACAGATGATATAGTTGGTAAAACCGTAAATGTTCCGCCACTAGTAAACGTATGGATGGTATTGCCACCAGATGTAGTGATTGTACCACCAGTCGCGACCATCGAACCAGTAGGGTAGGAGACAATAACAATTCCCGAACCACCAGCGCCAGCAGCATTAGTAAAGCCGTCGCCACCATTGCCAGTATTTGCCGCACCAGAAGCAGCACTTTGTCCTGTTCCACCTCTGGCGTACGTCACAGCCGATCCACTTATCGATGACGATTTACCTACACCTCCAGTGCCGCCGCTAGAATAAATAGTACCAGCGCCGCCAGCGCCGCCGCCACCACCAGCGACCACGTTACCACCACCAGCCCCACCGTTATTGCCATAGCCAGTTAAGCCACTGCTATTCGCCTGTGTTTTAGTGCCGTAGCCATTGCCAGCGTTTGAACCGCCACCGCCCGATCCACCATTTTGTCCGCCCGTAACGCCACCACCGCCACCGCCACCGCCGAGTGCGATCGCAGTGCCAAAGGTTGAGTTTTGACCAGGATTACCATTTGTCTGAGCTGTAGATTGAGAAGCTCCACCATTACCGACAGTTACTGTTACGCTACCCGGCGAAAGAGAGACTGTACCTTCCAAGTATCCACCAGCTCCGCCACCGCCACCATGCCAAGATCCTGGATTGCCTTCACCGCCACCGCCACCGCCAGCAACAACCAAGACATTTGCCGACACACTACTAGGCGGAGTAGGGGAAGTAGAAGTAGTTGAACTAGATACAGCGACAGAACAACGCGGGTCAACTGATCTGATCGAGCAAGTAAAACCTGATATTTGATTACCAGAACAATCGGTGCTTGGCGTCAAAGGGCTAGCGTCGGACCATTGTGGTATGCCATTATTGGCGTCCAAACAAGATTTAGCATACTGAACACCAGCATCGGCAGCGCCACGTGCCACTTGTTGATAATACTGCGTTACTAGGGCCACTCGAACCGCAGCCGTTGATGTAACTGCCACCAACAACACGATTAGCATAATAATAGAAGCGATTAAAACGCTAGGTAGAGCAAACCCAGTTGTCCGATAATATTTCTTGATTCTACCCATATTATTTATAGGTAAATTATAGCATAAGTTATTTGGTCAAACTATTTATTACTAAGCGCCAACCTGTAAAACTTCGCCACCCATAGCCTTGCGGAAATAGCCGTCATGACTGACATAAAGGACCGCGCCGCTGTATTTAGTCAACGCCGTTTCTAGTTCTTCGATACTTGGTAAATCCAAGTGGTTGGTAGGCTCGTCCAGAATCAACAGTTGGGGATTGTTGGCCAACATCGTGATTAGCTGGAACCTGGCTTTTTGACCGCCAGATAGCCGTGAAATTGGAACTTTGCCGTCGCCTTCAACGAATAAATAATCGCTAAGCAAACTACGAATTTTAGTGGTCGAAATCGGCAAATTACGATCCAAATACATGCGCTCAACCGCATCCTCTAATGGTAGATCAAAATAAGTTGGCATGACTTCCTGTTCGTAAACGCCAATTCGAACATGTGGGTCAAGCGATATTTCACCAGCAAATAACTTCGGTGTTTTATCACCAAGCAACTTCTTGATAAGTGTCGTTTTACCAGCACCGTTGCGACCGCGTAACTCTAGGGCTTCACCTTCGCGTAAATCGATATTAATACCTTGAAATAACGGCTTGTCATAACCTAACGACAAATCTCGAGCAGTTATCAAAACATGTTTACTGCGCGATTCTTCATTCTTGAGGTTCATTCGAATATTTTTGGATTTAAACTTATCGTATTGAGCCGCCACTTTATAATTAAGATTGGCTGCTGATTCTTTATCAATCCAAAAAGTTGGTTTTTCTTTGGCTTGCAACTCGACTAATTCAGCTCGTGAATTTAATTCCAAACGCTTAAACTTTTGTATTGTACCTGGATTACGCGATTTTTCCTTGAGCCGTTGATAATCTATAACTTTGGCTTTCAAGTTGACGATTCGCTTTTCAATCATCTCAAAATCATTCATCTGCGTACCGGTCGAAACAGCATTTTGCTTTAAATAAGCATTATAATTACCCTTATAGCTAGAGCATTCGCCATCTTTTAGCTCAATAATTCGATCAACCTCGTTTAAGACATCACGGTCGTGAGTAATGACTAACATCGCCTCGCTAGCACCCTTCATCCATTCGACATACTGAGCTTTGGCGATATAGTCCATGTGGTTAGTTGGTTCGTCGACTAGTGCCAGATTAGCATCGCTATGCATAACTTTGACAACCTCAACTAAACGCTTCTGGCCACCAGATAGGCTAGAGAAGACGCGATGAGCTATACCAGGCAACTGAAAGTTATCTAGCTCACGTTCGATTTTCTCTTCAATCTGATAAAAACCCTTGTCGTCAAATCGCATCAAAGCCTGCGTATACTCGTCAATCAGCTTCATATTGTCACCCATGATGTCTGGATAAGTCTCGATAATAGAACTTAAACCGGCATATTCTGGCAAGCCGGACAGAACATATTGCAAAACTGTCGTTTCGCCCATGTCATGATGTTCCTGGGCCGTCGAAACCACGACAACGCCACGTTTATAGATCACGTCACCTGTAAAATCTTTATCAACACCAGCCAATATGCCAAAAAGTGTTGATTTACCAACGCCATTACGGCCAACTACGCCAACTTTTTCGCCATCATCAATACTGAACTTGATATTTTTCATCAAGACTTTGGGACCAAAGCTTTTTTCAGTAATCATAATATCGGCGATCATTCGTGATAGTGTAGCATAACAGAGGTGAAAATGAAAGGTACTGGGCGCCGGGGCCCTTGTTCAGTCCCAGCGCGAAGCCGTTCTGATAAAACAGGCGTGCTGGTGCCGTAGTTGGCTGTAACACTAAACGGCGAAAATAATACTCAGATAAGCTATAATCATTACCATGGACTTACGACGCACATCACACGGAACAGCTTATTGGACACACAATGACAACCCCAAACTGCCAGTCATAATCATGATTCATGGCTTTCGCGGAACACACCACGGCATGGATTTAATAGCTAAAAATTTGAATAAACATCAAGTTATCGTGCCTGATCTGCCTGGATTCGGTGAAACAAAACCGCTAACAACCGAACATTCTATCGATAATTACGTAAAGTGGCTACATAAATTTATTGACGGCTTGAATCTAGCCAAACCACCGATCCTGTTAGGTCATTCATTCGGTAGTATTATCACCAGTAATTACGCCAGTAAATATCCAAAATCAATCAAAAAGTTAATATTAGTCAACCCAATTGGCGCGCCAGCCCTTAAGGGACCCAAAGCCATAATGACACGACTAGCCATCGTCTATTACTGGCTAGGCCGCAAATTGCCAGCAAAGTTCGCCACTTATCTGTTGTCGTCCAAACCAATCGTTATGGTAATGAGTCAAACCATGGCTAAAACCAAAGACAAACAACTGCGACGCTTCATCCACGACCAACATTTAACGCATTTTAGCTCTTTTACTAATCGTCAAGTCGTAGCTGAAGCTTTTAACGCTTCAATACACAATACCGTCCGCGATGTCGCCCAAAAAATACCGATGCCAACTTTGTTAATTGCAGGCGATCTGGACGACATCACACCGTTATACAAACAGCACGAGCTGCGTCAATTATTGCCTGACGCCAAACTTGAAATCATCAGATCAGTTGGCCATTTGACTCATTACGAGACGCCCGAAGCAGTAGCTCAGGCAATTGAATTATTTACGCTTTAATCAAATCTGAATATATTTCTTCAAATCGTTTAATAGTATTTTTGAGGTCATGAGTGGCAGCAATTGCAACGCTCTCCTGACTCATAGTTTGGCGTAATTTCGAATCAGTAATAATTTTAAACAAACCGTCGGCAATTTGCTGTTCGTCATCTTGATCACACAAATAGCCATTACGTTTTTGCTGACATAATTCGTTCAGGGCGCCAGCGTCAACTGCCACAATTGGCTGACCAGATGCCATCGCTTCAAGCGTCGCAATACTCTGTAATTCAGCTGGCGAAGGCATACAATACACTGCACCAACTTTATGAAGTTCAACAATCTCTTCGTCGCTAACACGACCCGTAAATGTAATATACTCTGACAAGCCCAATTCATAAGCCAACAGCCTCAGATTGTCGCTGTCAGTACCAAAACCAACAATCAACAGATGAGCTTCTGTTTTAGCTAATATCATTTCGAACGCCCTAATCAAGACTGATAAATGCTTTTCGGCATCAAGTCGACCAATATACGAAATAATTGGACGATCAGTTGGAAGCTTGAACTTTTTGATGATCGCTTTGGACGGCGCGCTAACTGTGAACCTGCTGAGGTCAATACCGTTAGACACTGCCTCAATTGGTGACGTTAATCTATCGACAGATGAGCCAAACATACCAATGGCTGATTTAGTTGGCAAAGTAACATAATCCGACTTGGCATAAAAGCGTGTTCCGTATCTTTTGAGCATATAGTTTATTGGTCGAGCAACTGGCGCCAATAACCTCAAATTATCCATCAAATTCTCGGGCATAGCATGATTAGTGCTAACGATCGGTATACCCAATTTGTTGCCATATTTCATGACAGCTTGGCCAATCATCAAAAGCATCTGAATATGTATGACATCTGGTTGAAAATCATCAATAATCTTTTTTACTTCACGATAAGGTGAGATTGAGATCATAAAGTTCTGGTAAAAGGGGAAGGGGACAGCAACCGTGCGAACAACCGCATAGTTAACGTCAACTTCTTTGTATTTTTTGCCAGTTTGACTCGGCGCAATCACTAGAACGTCATGTCCCTTAGCGGCTAATCCTTGGGCCAAATTACGACTAAATGATGCCACCCCATTAACTGCGGGCCAATATAGATCTGAAGCGATAAGAATTTTCATATATCGCATATTATATCATGTTAAAATCACCAAATCATATGCATAGCCTGGCATTACCACGCAATTCATTTAACCAGTAATCTGTTATAATAAGCCCATCATGGCACAAAAAAAGAAAGCTGCTATCAAACCTAAATCCGTCGTTAACCGAAGGGCTTCTTTTGATTACGCACTCGACGAAGATTTAGTCGTAGGTGTGTCTCTAACTGGTCCCGAAACACGCGCCGCTCGTGACGGACATGTTCAACTAAAAGGTTCTTTCGTTAGCATTCGTGACAATGAATTATGGTTAAATAACGCCAGTTTCAGCTTAAAAGCTAACGAAAAGAACAAAGTTGGCGCTCGAACCATCGACACTTCACCTCGAAAATTATTAGCAAAACGCAAACAAATTGACGACCTTTATACTCGCAAGCAAGCTGGCATGAGCATCGTACCAACTAAATTACTGATTGGCGGCCGTTTTATCAAAGTCGTCATCGCCCTCGGAAAGGGCAAAAAGAATTATGACAAACGCGAAACCCTAAAACGCCGCGACCAAGAGCGCGACGCCAGACGCGCCATAAAAAACAGCTAAAGTAATGTTATAATAAATGCATGGCCAAAGACGACAACTATACCAATGTATTACTCGAAGATATCCGTTCACAAATGCAAGCGGTACTAGAAATCAGTCGTGACACTCAGAAAAAAGTCGAGCCTCTTGCAGCTATACAAGAAGATATTACCGAACTCAAATCAGACATTAAGACTATAAAATTGGCCGTCACTGATACCAACAAGGATCTTACACTTCTAGAACGCCGCGTAACTCATCTCGAGAAAAAAATCGCCTAAGTATGTCCACAAGATTATATTCTTGGAACGTCAACGGAATTCGAGCAGTCATCAAAAAAGGTGATTTTCAGACTTTTATAGCCAAGCATCAGCCAGATATCTTATGCTTGCAAGAAACCAAGGCTAAACAAGGCCAAGCCGAGATTGATTTGTCAGACTACCAAGAATATTGGAACAGCGCCAACAAAGCCGGCTACAGCGGCACAGCTATCTTTAGCAAGACCAAACCATTATCAGTCATCAACGGCTTTACCGATGCCATTGCCGACAAATACGGCCTGTCCGGCGACAGCTATGGCGACCCGACTCAAGAGGGCAGGGTTATATCAGCCGAATTCGACAAATTTTGGGTCGTAACGGTCTACACGCCTAATTCCAAAGATGACTTATCGCGATTAAAACTACGTCACCTGCAATGGGATCCGGCCTTTTTGGAGCATATACAGGGGTTAGAGAAGTCCAAACCAGTACTATTTTGTGGTGACCTAAACGTCGCCCATACTGAATTAGACCTCAAAAACCCCAAACCAAACATTGGTAAACATGGTTTTACAGATGAAGAGCGCTTAGGATTCGATTCATTCGAATCAGCTGGCTTTGTTGACGTATATCGCAGCCAAAACCCCGTTAAAGCCGATGCCTTTACGTGGTGGACTCACTGGGCCAACGCTAGAGCCCGCAACGTCGGCTGGCGTATTGATTACTGGTTAGCCAGCAAATCTATCGCTAAATCGATTGTGGACGCCCAAATTTACCCTGACGTTATGGGTTCTGACCATTGTCCGATTAGTATCGAGATTGATTTATAAGATGGAATACCCGTATTGGCACAAACAAACCGCCGACAAACCGCTCTATCCAGACATCGAATGGTCTAAGCCTGAGCAAAAATCGCAAGCTGGCCGATTAGGTATTATTGGTGGCAACAGCCTAGGTTTTGCCGGTATCGCCGAAGCCTATCAAACAACCCTCAAAACTGGCGCGGGTAGCGTTCGCATACTGCTACCAGACGCCCTAAAAAAGAACATTCCAAGTGTTATGACTGAAGTTATCTACGGACCAACTAATCCGTCAGGTAGTCTGTCACGTGAGGCCTTGGTCGAAATGAAAGCCGTCGGCGACTGGGCGACTGCCATATTATTAATTGGCGACGCTGGCCGCAATAGTGAAACCGCTATCTTGTACGAAGATTTTATTCGTGATTACGCTGGACCAATTACAATCACACGCGACGCGATTGATCTGCTCAAAAACAGTAGCTCAGTCTTGGTTGAACGCCCAAACACCTTGATTGTGGCATCATTTGCCCAGCTGCAAAAACTTTTTTCTAGCGTCTATTACCCAAAAGTCCTGACATTCAGTATGCAATTAACCAATCTGGTTGAAGCCTTACATAAATTCACGATTACATATCCCGTCAGTATCGCCGTTTTTCATCAAGGTATGATATTAGCTGCCAGTGGCGGACAGGTCACAACCACCCCTTGGGATGAACCAATGCGCATCTGGCGCGGTAATACCGCCGCTAATGCCAGCGTTTATTGGCTATGGAATCAGTCAAAACCACTAGAAAGTGCCACAGCCAGTCTAGTTAATAACTAAAATTCAAACAGTTTGGTGGGCAGAGGGGGACTTGAACCCCCACGTCCTTACGAACACCAGATTTTGAGTCTAACGCGTCTACCATTCCGCCATCCGCCCAACAAACTGTTTAAATTTTTAAATTTATTGATACCACTTACGTTTTAAGTAGTAGTAACTATTAATATATTGTACAATAGAACCCATTAGGAATCTATACAATGAAGCCAGATGAAACCAGTAGTAGCCAGAGTGGGACGCCGCTATTGCCGCAGAGGTCTATGGCTGTTGCCCCAGATCAAAGGCCAAGTAACGCCATTCAGGAAGCCGCCGCTCAAGTCGTCCGTCTGCAAATTGATGATATTTACGCCTCAAAAGACGCCGCTGAATCGAATAAACAACAAATTCTCTCTCATCAACTGGACCAGGTTAGTCCATACCAAAGGACTCACTCGGCCCACCCTGGCCTGCAAGGTGATCAGATGCAAGAATACCATACCGCCTGGCAAAATTATTATCGACAATATTACGAGGGTTATTACACACATCACCTCCAAAAGGCACAGCGCGAACTACAAGAACAAACTTCAAATAACCAAGATAAAAAGGCGTATTTTAGCAGTCAACCAGTCCAAACACCAACAGCTTCAACCGAAGAAAATATGTTCGACTTGCGTCAAGAATTGATATCCAAAGTCCATGAATCAGCTACAAAAATCCGAAAAAGCCGTCATTTTATTCCGCTGGCCGCCGGTTTATTGGTCGTTCTGATTTTTTTATTCTTACAATATAACCAGCTAATTGTTTCAAACATCATCGCTTACGTCAGCCCTGGCAATATCGATCCTCAAAATATAGTCATCGACCCCAATAGTAATGTTAAGGTTGGGCCTGATCCTAAACTGATTATTCCTAAAATCAACGTTGATGTACCAGTGTTATATGACGTCGGCAACGATTACAAATCCCAGATGACGGCAATGACGCAAGGCGTCGCTCAATTCGCTATTCCAGGCGCTAACAGCCACCCTGGTCAGGTCGGCAATACTATCATCGCTGGCCACAGTAGCAACGACTTGCTTGATACTGGTGATTACAAATTTATCTTTGCTCAGCTGGATAAGTTGGCGGTAGGCGACACAATCTACGCTAATTACAACTCGACTCGCTACACGTACACCGTCACCGGCAAACAGGTAGTCAAACCGACCGACGTCAGCAAATTAGTTTATCCTACGACCAAGCCAATTCTAACTTTATTGACCTGCACGCCACTTGGTACAGCGATCAACCGTTTGTTAATCGTAGCCGAACAAGTCAGCCCCGATCCAAACCAATCAACTTCAGCCCCAGTTGCGACTAGTAGCCAAAGCACATCAATCCCAGGCAATTCGCCAACCTTATTAGAGCGTCTCTTTGGCGGCAGTAATTAACTAACTAAGGCAGAACCACTCGAACACGTTGTAATTGATAGCCAGTCGTGGTTTTATCAACACTATAAATATATCGTCCGTTACTAGTTATAGCAGCGCCTTGACCAGATGTAACACTGTTAATAGTGTGAACATTAGTGCCATCAAATTCACGAATTGTCAGCTTGCCATCACGATCAGACCAAACATAATTATCGTTCAGCCATTTCAGTGGCAAAATATCACCACTACCCTCAACTGACGACGCAACTAATGACTGATATTCTAAATCATAGCTCGTAAAATTACCGGCCGATTGAGCAAAGATATATTCTCCCGTTGGACTAAAACTCAAATTTTGAACATTTCCAGTCACCGTAAATGAAGTCAGTGCCTTTAAACTAGTCACATTATCACTTGATGTACCAGTAGGGTAGCTGCCCCTTAAAACATCGACTTTGCTATCTTCCGAGATCGCTACATAATCTTCGTTAAAATAACGAGCCGCTACAGCATTCAAAGACGAATTGCTGCCATTAGTTATAGTTCGGACGGTATATGGCCGATCATCGCCATCACGATATAAACCGACAATCTGTTGATTAGCACCATTAACACCTGTACCAACATAAGCAATGACGTTAGAGCTATTAATATTAAAGCTAACAACATTACTGACAAGTGGTCGCGATATAGTGCCTGCCGACAAATCCAGCTTTCGGATATCACCAACTACAAGCGCGTAATAAATATTACCACTTGTACCAGAGAAACTTACGTTACTAATTGCTACGTCAAATAACCTAGTAATATTCTTGGTCAGCTTAACATCCTGAGTATCTAATACCAGCCATTCGCTCTGATTGCTATAATTATGTTTAATCAAAACATATCTTCCGCCATCGTCCCATTTTTGGACTTGAAAGCTATGAACCACACCAACTGTCGTTGAATCACTATATATATCGGCTGGAATTGATAATTTAGTCGTTTTAGCCGTATCCGAACTCAGATCAACCATATCAAAAGCGGGCGTATCAGCCTTGCCTTGAATCAATATATAATGACCGTCAGCCGAAGCAACCGAAGAATTAATAGCAGCATAGTTAATAACTGATTCAACTGTTAATTTTTTAGGCACCAAAAGGGCATAGTTTAGCCATTCCAAAACACCAGATTTAATAGTGATGGTTTTAGTCCAAGTCTCATAACCAGTCCGTGACATTGTAATCGTATGTTTACCAGCCCGAACAGTGCTTTTGTTGGGCGTCTGTGAGCCAATATTTTTCCCATCAATAGTGACTGTTGCGCCTGAAGGGTTTGAACTAAGCTGTATCAAGGCGTATTGTTCCAATCGACCATCTCCAGAATCAAATCTGTAGCCCAAGACAAAAAGAATAATAAAGGTGACTATTATAATGACCGACAGGCTCATAACAATATAGGTTGCTATGCGTTTAATGAATTCTGATTGATTGTTCGAAATCGAGTGATGCATATATTACTTGCCATTATATCAAGTTATGGATTCTTTGACCAAGATCTTGTATATTTCCCAAATAACACCTATTATGATGATACAACTGGTGTAAACAAAGCATAATCAGTATTCTAATGCGAGGATAGACAATGAAGAACGATAAGATAAATGCGGCCGCAATTCAGCACAACATTACCCAAAAGTCCCAAGCAATTTATCGTCAAGCGATCAAACAGCCTGTTAGCCAAATTAAACCATTCGTTCGCAAAGTCGGACACAGTATGGATATCGCTCGCAGCAAAAGCGTCGCTCATTTCACACCACATCCAATTCATACGCCGATTAATAAGCCGAATCCAGTCAAAAAACAATTTGACATCAACCCAACAAGGCATCATTTGGCTGCCAAAGCCGATCTTAGACGTACACTGGTTGCAAACGTAGCTCCACAAGCGACAATCAATGCGCCACTTAATGTCAGCGCCAAAGAGCAAATGATCGCCCAGGCTTTCGATCAACTCGATAAAACTCAAAAGACAAATACAGTTAATTTAAAAAATAGGTATAAATTAATTAGAAACCTTGTTTTTGGTCTTATTTTAATTCTAGCCATTGGCTATTTTATCTTTATTAATATACCAACCATCTCAGTTGCCGTCGCCAGTAACCAATCAGGGATAAAAGCCAGCTATCCGCAATATCTGCCCGAAGGTTATAGCCTAAACAACCCAGTATCTTACAGCAACGGCCAAGTTAGTTTAAGTTTTCATTCTAATACTAGCAACAAAACATTTGTAATTGCCGAATCCAAAAGTTCTTGGGATTCTAGCGCCGTCAAAAACAAAGTCAACAAAGATTCAAACGGTCTGTTTGTTACCACTCAAGAGAACGGCCTAACTATTTATACTTATGACGATAACGCCACCTGGGTAAACGGTGGCATTCTTTATAGTATTAGCGGTGATGCGCCATTATCCAGAAGCCAAATCCGCCGTATTGCCACAAGTCTATAGATTTGTTATTGATCCAAAGATTCAATCACCAGCAGATCATTATGTAATATCTCGTCATTACATTTTTTGCCAATTAGTTTAAGGGCAATTGGTGATCGGCGACTAACAATTATGGCCTCATCAACGACTTGTCCAGCATTTGCTGTCCAATCTCCAGCTATAAAATATGTCATAACCTTATCGTTAGTCTTGTTGCGCGCAGTAACCTTGGTACCAATACCAACGACGCCACGTTTTTGTTTAGGAATACTAGGCAGACAATTACGCAAAATTGATTTCAAATTATCACGCTCGGCTGCCATCAAAGCTTGACGATCACGCAATACCTCAAATGGCGCATTATCATGCCAAGTTTCAGACGTTTGGTTAAAGACATCATAAAATTCCGGACCAAGTGCAATAATCTGCGCGTCTAATTCAGCAATGCGCTGACGTGCATAATTTTTGTCATTTTCCAATATTAATAAATCTTTTTCCATGATCACCTCTGAAAACTGTTCTTATCGTACCGACTATTATAACTTATTTGTTATAATAAAATACATGACATCAATTCGTACTCGTTTCGCCCCAAGTCCAACCGGATACATGCACGTTGGAGGTGTTCGCACAGCGCTTTTTGCATGGTTATTAGCTAGACAAAGTCCAGATGGCAAATTTATTTTACGCCTAGAAGATACCGACCAAAAACGAGAGGTAGCCGGATCAGCCGAACATCTAATCGAAAGTTTACATGCGTTAGGCATTGTCTATGATGAAGGTCCAGATATCGGTGGGCCATACGCACCATACAAACAAAGTGAACGCTTGGATAGTTACAGAAAGTGGGCACAAAAGCTAATTGACGCAGGACGAGCATATGCAGACCCATACACCGCTGAACAAATTGAGGCTTTCCGTAATCAATCCAGAGATGAAAAGCGAGCTTTTTTGTACCGCGATCATCGGCCAACCAATCCGCCAGTATGGGATGGCAAAATGCCGCTTCGTTTTAAATCTGATCCCAAATCTTATTCATGGCATGATGAAGTCATGGGCGACTTGCACTCAGGCCCAGAAGTTATCGACGATATTATCATTATCAAATCCGACGGCTATCCGACTTACAATTTCGCACACATTATCGACGATGCCGAGATGAATATATCGCATATTATTCGCGGTCAAGAGTTTCTATCTAGTCAACCAAACTATATGAATTTATATGAGGCTTTGAATATAAAAGCACCGTTATTCGCAACAGTGCCACACATTTTGGGTGAATCTGGCAATAAAAAACTAGGTAAACGCGATGGCGCCAAAGACGTCTTGGACTATTTCAAAGACGGATATCTACAAGAAGCTATGATTAATTTTATTGCCAGTATGGGCTGGAATGATGGTAGCGAACAGGAAATATTTTCAAGTGCCGAATTAATCGAAAAATTCAGCCTTGCCAGGATTCAGCATAGCGGCGCTCGCTTCGACGAAAAGCGCCTACTATGGCTAAATGGCCAATGGATCCGTAAATTATCACTTGACGATCTGTATAACCGCTGTGCCGAATTTTGGCCAGAATCAGCCAACCAAGTAGGGGATGATGTCAAAAAGCAGGTCTTGGCATTAGTCCAAGATCGACTCAAAACTTTAGCTGATTTACCACTACTGACATCTTACTTCTTTGCAGAACCAACGCCTGACTGGACAATGACTACCAACAACAACCAACTTAGCAAATTATCGACCGATGAAATCGTGACATTACTAAATCATGCCAAAGAAGCGTTATCAAATAGCAATTACGACGCCGACTCATTACAGCAAACTCTAAATTCTCTACTTGAAACAACCGGTCAAAAGCCAGGTATACTATTCACACTCATCCGCATAGCCGTATCTTGGGCGCCATTTAGTCCAGCGTTGAATGAAACACTATCCACAATAGGACGCGACAAAGTTCAATCTCGATTGCAAAATGCAATTCAAGCAGCTGAATCAGCTTCTAAATAACATCTTGCAAGTCTAATTCCGCTAAAATATCTTCGACACCTGGCGGCAATGCCTCGATCATACGATGATTTTGCTTTTTCTCAAGTTCATAATAACTTTCCAAGACCTTCTTGATAACATCTCGGGATATATCACGATAAATATCCTTACTGCTGTGTCGATCATATAATTTTTCGCCAGCCTTGGCTGCTCGAACTATTTCTAGTAAGGCTTGAGTTGGAGTCGGTAGTTCCGGTGGATGATAATTTGCGTGCAGATAATTATGGACATCTTCTTCGACCAAAATTTGTTTTGAGGTTAAATCACGAAGAGTTCGATACAGCATATACTCTCCAAAAACTCTTCTCGGCCAGTACTCATGATGGACATTAAAATTTTCGGGATTGTCTACGTCCAGTTTAGAGACTGGAAGCTTTATCTTGTCTATAGACACAGGAATGCCATCAACCGAAGGATAGAATGTCACTATAACCCCCAAATATATACCCTGATACAGCCCACCCGTTACTAATTGTCATCACTATTTTAGCAAATATTTTTTAACTATAGTAGTCAAATCATAACTGTTTTCTGCTATAATTACGCTTAAGCTATGAAATCGATGAACAAGATACACCAACTAAGGGTGAGCCTACATAATTGGCTTCTTAAACACCGCTTAACAGTTTGGATTATCGGTGTCATTATTGTGCTTTGGGCTGGCGCTTTTACTTATTTAATTCTATCTCAAAAACCAGTCATAATTGTCGCGACCGCCACGCCAAAAGTCGTTATCAAACCCAAGCCAGTAGTCATTAAATATTATTCGCCATTGACTGGTAATTTGGTCAGTGACGAAACCGCTACTAAACAAGCTGTAACTGGCATTATGATCGAAAACAGCCCCGACGCTCGACCACAATCAGGCTTAAAAAACAGCGGTGTAGTCTTTGAAGCCATCGCCGAAGGTGGTATCACCAGATTCTTAGTTTTGTACCAGCAAGAAAAACCAGCGCTAATCGGGCCAGTCCGTAGTGTCAGATTATATGACCTAGATTGGCTAGCGGCTTTTAATTCCAGTATCGGCCACGTTGGCGGTAGCGCTGCTGCCTTAGTTGAAGTACGAAACGGCAGCTATCGCGACATTGACCAGTTCTTTAACTCAGGTTCATATTGGCGCGCCACTGATCGTTACGCACCACATAATGTCTATACTAGCTCCGAGAGGTTAGATGCCTTAAATACAGCCAAAGGCTACACGACGTCCAATTTTACTGGTTTTAGTCGCACCGATGGCCAACCAAGTGTCGCCCCAGATGCCACTAACATTAATATTCAAATTAGCAGTCCGTTATATAACAGCACTTACGTTTATGATAAAACGACCAATACTTACGCCCGTTCTCAGGCTGGCGCACCGCACTTAGACCGTGAATCAGGCCAAATTACGCCTAGTGTAGTTATCGCATTACACGTCGACGAAACAACCGTTCTTGAAGACGGCTACAGGCAAAGTATCGTCACAATCGGCAGCGGTAATGCCACAATTTTCCAAAACGGCGTTGCGATCAATGCTATTTGGCACAAAACCAGCAAAAAAGACCAAATTACGCTTACTGATGCCGTTGGTACTGATATTCCATTAGTCAGAGGCCAAACTTGGATCGCAGCCGTTCCAAATGACGCTGGAGACGTAACATGGAATTAAAGAACATACCACGCCAAGCTAACCAATTCTGGCCTAGCTTTTACAAAAAGAAATTACTAATTGTAATTTCTACGCAAATATTAATCTCACTAGCAATTGGTGCCGCCTTAGTTTTAACTAATACCTTGGCAATTACATCAGTAATACTTTGGATTATTGTTGGATCAGTATTAGTCATCAATCTGACCACCAGCTTGATCATATTAATTTCTTCTGTCCGCCCAACTCGTGATTTATTGGCCGCAATTCTTAACGTAGCAGGTGAGCGCTCAACCTTAACGCCACCTAACCCTAATACTAAAACTAATGAACGAACTGGCTTCCGCGATGCCCTGCAAACAATCTACAAACTTTCGGGCAGTCAAGGTGAAGTTGCGGTCAAAGCAGCCGATAGTTCAATTAGCTCACAAGCCCTAGATATTAATGCCGCACTCGATATGACCAACTGTGGTTTCGTGGCTTTGGACAATAAACGCAATGTTATTTACGCCAACAAATCAACGCCCATTCACACCGATAATAACGGCATCAAAGTACTCGACCTGATGTTCAACGGCACCGACACGCTTAATTCATGGTTGGATAATTGCGAGGAACACTCTGTTCATGATGAGCATATTTGGACTCGAATTCCAGACCGCTTGCCAAACCAAGAAGATCGACACTTTTTCGATGTGATTGCTTCGTACCAAAAAGGCGCTGCCAGTGAGACCGTATTAACCCTCATCGACCGCACCAGTTTATACATAGTCGACGAAGAAAACTTAGATTTCATCTCTTTTGCCGCCCACGAACTACGTGGACCAATTACCGTCATCAGGGGATATTTAGATGTCTTAGAGGATGAGTTAAACGGTGTCCTCAAAGATGACCAGCGCGAATTATTTCACCGTTTAGTCGTATCGTCCAACCGTCTTTCCGGCTACATCAATAACATTCTTAACACATCGCGCTATGATCGCCGACACTTAAAAGTTCATCTAATCGAAGATACGGCCGCCGCTGTTTATGACGTTATTAGCGACGACATGAAACTACGCGCCAGCTCTCAAAACCGTTTATTAGCCGTTACTATCCCCAAGGATCTGCCAACAATCGCCGTCGACCGTGCCAGTATGAGCGAAGTATTCGGCAACCTAATCGACAACGCCATTAAATACAGCAACGAGGGCGGTGCGATTAACGTCGTCGCCCGAGCCAATGGTGATTTTGTTGAATTTATAGTCCAAGATAACGGCATCGGCATGCCCGAAAACGTCGTCAGTAATCTATTCCAAAAATTCTATCGCTCCCACCGCTCGCGCGAAACCGTCGCTGGTACAGGCATCGGCCTATACATCAGTAAAGCAATCGTTGAATCACATGGCGGCACCATCAGTGTCCGCAGCGAAGAAGGCAAGGGCTCGATCTTTACCGTTCTGTTACCAATTTATGCCACAGTTGCAGATAAACTCAAAGCAGGCGATAATAGTAACGAAGGAATGATCAACGAAGGCAAGGGTTGGATAAAAAATCATTCAATGTTTAGGGGTTAATAATGGCTATCAAGACAATATTATGTGTCGAAGATGATCGCTTTATCGGCGAGATGTATGTCCGTAGCCTTAAAAAAGCTGGTTATGATGTCGACTGGGTGGTTGATGGCAATGATGGACTGGTTTCAGCCCGCAACAAAACTTATGACTTAATTTTACTCGACGTTATGTTGCCCGAACGCCGAGGTACCGAAATACTTGAAGCCTTACGTGGCGGCAAACAAGATTTAATACCTAGCACAAAGGTGATTGTTTTGACTAACTTCGAACAAGACGACGAATCACGAATGGCTATGCAACAAAACGCCGACGCCTATTTAATCAAAGCCGAAATTACCCCTAAAAAATTGATTTCAGTGATTCAACAACTTGATGGCCAAACGACTGGTCAAACTCAAATCTAGAGAGATTCCCAGCGCGAGGCGCTAAAAATAAAATACCCATCATAAATGATGGGTATTTTATTTTTGGTGATCTCACCGGGAATCGAACCCGGATTGCCAGGATGAGAACCTGGCGTCCTAACCGTTAGACGATGAGACCACACTTGCACTACTTTAACAAATAACACTAGTGGTGTCCAGGCTATGCCAAAAAAGGAAAAAGCACCCAATCATTAAGATTGCGCGCTTGTAATTAACTTGTCAGATTTTTCGCGTTACTATTTGCAAAGGACATTCAAAAGCCCCGTAACATTTGGGCAACGATAGTGGTTTTGGATTGTAGTGAAAAGCTCTCCAAGGTCCTTTATCGGTACTGAATATCGATTGTTTTGCCAATCATTGATCGCCCAAAACAATCTAACTTCAAACTGAGATATGAACCAGAAAAACACCATAGCGGCGATGCCGATGATAAATACCACTATAACCGCATTCATTACCGAACCAACGGTATGTATAAACACCGTCCACAATCGCCTCAGCCATTTGCTAATTTCTTGCATCAGCTTAGTCCGCTTGATATTTATCTGATCAACCGCCTGGTCAATTGGTATAACTTGCACGATACTAATTGTTTTTGCTTTTGACATTTTAGTTTTCCTTTGCCGTGAGGCGGTTAAGATTAGATGCTAGCTTTTGCTAATATCTGCGCCCCACGATAGGGACAGCACGTTAACTAACCGTTTAGATTAGTAAACGCGCTGTCCCAAAAGGAAAAAATATCAAAATACATGTCTTAACTAGACATACACTATAAAATCTGACTTGTTAAAGTTCATCAGTTCGTTTCAAATCAGATCATTACAATAGTGCATGTCCGTAATAAAATATCCCAGACAGGTTGGTACGTAGCCTTTTACAACTACGTACCAACCAAAATTACAAACCCCTCATATCTTCTTGTGGCTCTCTTCGGAAATCTTCGTCTTCCTCTAACTCTAGAGACTCTAGATACTCCTCGATCAACTTTTTCAAGTTGTATCGATAGGCCCTCATTGCGGCCTTGCATCTGAATCTATCGCCTGGATAGGCAACAGCAAATGCTAATTCAGCCGGCTTTTCTGGGCCTTCTTCAAAGTAGTCAGCCAATCTTCGAACGTATTCTAAGACGGCAAGCTTTCTGAATTTTATATCAGTCTGCTGGTCATACATGAATACATTCTCAAACGCTATTAACGAGAACAATCTCTTGTGTTCTACCTTTAAATCTTTATACTTTGTCATGTTTTATTTCCCCCCGCCCCCTAGGCGATTAGTAACTTTTTATATTAGTCACCGCCATCACCCAAAAGGGGATCCGGAGCAACACGCAAACTAACCATTTAGATTAGTGAGCGTGTTGCCCCTATAGAAATAAACATTCAAAATACCTGTCCTGTTCGGACATGCACTGTAATGATCTGATTTGTTAACGATCATCTGTTATTTTAGATAAAAACACCTGAGATAACTGATGCGACTAGAATATAACAAAATCACCAAAGTGTCAACAGTTTTACACCTTAGACGCTTATGTTTTAAACAAAAAGCTCGGTCAATCAAGACCGAGCTTCGCAGTTCGAACAAATCAAATCATTACAAAATGCACGTCGAGTCAATTTAATGACTCACAAGGAATAAATTCCTCGGATATAACGGTACGCAATCTAGTTGCGTACCGTTATGGGTTAGATTAACTTAGAGATCTTTTTTCAAGATACACATAGAGGTAATCGTAATAGGCTTTTCGGCCTACTTCAATTACTTCATCTTCATTTTCATCCAACGTAAAGGTCTTGATTGCCGATCTCAAGGCTTCATCATCACCCTTAGGTAACGCCATCTTGAACGCCACGACTTCAATGTCTATAACACTTTCGTTGTCGCAAAGCTGGTTGTAGACATATTCGTACTTAATCTTTAAAACGTCCAACATGACATAAAATGCTTCCATTCTATCTTCAAGACCCAGGATGCCATCAACAGCAATCAAATGGTCTCGTTTGTCACAATAAGCACGCCATGCTTTTAAATACCTTGATTCGTTACCATCGGCAACCTTGCGGTACTCATCTCGCACCGACTCATCGATATCATAGCCGTTATCGAGTTGGTCTTTTAGACCATCTTCACTGTGTGCTAATTTACTAGTTTCCTCGGGAGTTATCAGATGAACAAGCCCTTTTCTAAATGCCCTTAACGTGATTTCACGATTTACCATCTATATTTTCTCCTTCCACTCAAAGACTTCGTACTGCCTTGAGTGGGTAAGGGCAGTACGCAGACTAACCATATAGGTTAGCAAACGTACTGCTCTATAAGAAAAAGCGCATTGTCTTATTCAGACATGCACTGTAATAATCTGACTTGTTAAAGTTCATCAGTTCGTTTCAAATCAGATCGTTACAATAGTGCATGTCTGGTAGGTAATCGAGCGACAAGCAGTGTAGTTTTGAATCTTACGATTCAAAACTACACGCCCATCAACACGACTACAACTTTTCGTTTTTGGCTGCCCAGACAACCCAAGCTACAAAGTAACCTGTTAATGCAGCGGCTATCATAGCCCAACCAGCTTTATCTTTTACGTTATCGTCAGCCAGTTGCGCTAACGAATACATCCAGACCAAAGCTGGAGCAACAAGAAGCAGTAAGGCTCCAAAAAGTCCGCCCCACGTAAATTCATAATCCTCATCATGTCGTCTACCATACAAACTCATAACATATTTCTCCTGTTTAAGTTTGATTACAATCTAATCTAATGTCCCGTCATTTTCCAAACAAACGAGGCAACAACCGCCAAAGTGACAACGACGACAACAGCCGTAACAATCCAGGCTTTATAATCAACTGAATCATCTTCTTGTATCAAGGCCTCAAGCTTATCGTTATAAGCTTTCGAACCTTCACGTAAACGCTTGACTCTTCCCTGGGCAGCAATGTTCATAACCATCGCCAAAATAGTCCTCGAATCGATATCTCTTCGGTTCTTATAATGTTCATAAACGACAGCGGCAATAACAGTCGAATCTTCAGCTATTAATTTTGCCGCCAAAATTTCATGAACAGGCCATCCTCTATACATCGAGTCTTTTATGACCTTCAGACCGCGACTAGACCGATCTTTGTTCGGCGCTGCAACTTCGAGACCTTCGTTTATGGCAATTGCTTTATAGTTGTCCTCTTTGGATTTTCTTAACTTAAACATTTTTTCCTCCTTCTGCCCACAAGGGCGTTAATATTGCTACTAACATCGCCCTTGTGGGATGAGAGTAGTACGTAAAACTAACCGTATAGATTAGCAAACGTACTACCCTCAAAAGGAGAGAGAAATACATAGTCCTACTCGGACATGCACTGTAATGATCTGATTTGTTAACGATCATCTGTTATTACGGGATATTGCACCCGACAAAACTGATGCGATTAGGATAGCATAAAAAGCGCAAAACGTCAATGTCTGACCCCATATCGACAACAAAAAACACTCGGCCATTTAGACCGAGTGTCAGCAAGTTTCTATAATTACACAAATCAGATCGTTACAAAAGTTAATACTAAGCGCATGTCGAGTCGATAATGACTCACAAGGAATAAATTCCTTGGATTGACACATGCGTATTTTTTTATAGGCGGTTCCTAGGAACCAGGTACGCATCCCTCGCAGAAAGATGCGTACCTGTAGATGGCTTAAATTGTTTACAAATCTATTCCTAGATTTGTTCAAATATAAACAATAGTTTATTTCGAACAATTTTTATCACCGACGTCAGTTTATCTCTGCCGCATTGATAGGCAGACCTGATGCTGGCATTCATAGCCAAATCAAGCTTTTTGACGTCGTCTCCATGCATAGAGGCATAGTTGTCAAACGTAGTTAGTCCACGTTTGGCGTCTTTCGCAGAAAGATTTAAATCCTCTGCGTAGGTTGCAACTAGCGCTCTTCGGTAGCATTTTACTGTTGTTTTCATTTTTATTTCTCCTATGGCTCTTGGGGCCATTTATTTTTTATAATAACTGGGCCCCCAAGATTCTCGGCGCAGCAGCCAACTAACCAACTTGATTAGTAAACTGCTGTACCCAGCAAAGGAGAAATATATCCTATACAAAATACGCAATGTCTTATTCAGACATGCACTGTAATGATCTGACTTGTTAATGGTCATCTGTTATCTCGGGTCTTTACACCTTGGATAACTGATTGACTATATATTAGCATAAGGATGTTAAATTGTCAATATTATATCGATGTAATCTAGCTACGCCGTAAGTGGTGGCAGGTCTACTATTACCGCCATCGCTGGTGTACTATTAATACAGATACAAGGGGAGTTATGAAGACCGACAAGCAAATCGCACAATCACTACTTGAAAGCGCTGGCATCACAATTAACGGCGCTAACGATTACGATATCCAGATACATAACGACGAGCTTTACAGTCGAGTCCTTCACCAAGGAGCGCTGGGTTTAGGCGAAGCCTACATGGACGGCTGGTGGGATGTACCAAAGCTCGACCTATTCTTTGAAAAGATAATCAACGCCAACTTGGACCAAAAGGTAAAAGGTGATTGGAGCATATTACTAAGCGGCGCTTTCAGTATCGTCATGAACGCCGGCCGCAAATCCAAGGCCTTTCAAGTCGGTCAACAACACTATGACATCGGCAACGACCTATATCGCGCTATGCTCGACAAACGCCTGGTTTACACCTGCGGCTATTGGCAAAATGCCAAAAACCTGAACCAAGCCCAAGATGCCAAATTAGACCTGATTTGCCGCAAGATTGGACTGCAAAAAGGCCAAAAAGTATTAGATATCGGCTCGGGCTGGGGCAGCTTTATCAAATTTGCAGCCGAAAATTACGGCGCCGAAACACTAGGCGTTACGGTATCAGCCAATCAAAAGGAACTAGCTGATAAACTATGCCACGGCCTGCCAGCACAGACAATCCTGGAAGATTACCGTGACATCAATCAACAATTCGATCATGTCGTTTCAGTTGGTATGTTCGAGCACGTCGGCTACAAAAATTATCGAACCTACATGAAAGTTGTGCATCGAGCATTATCGGACGATGGGCTATTTTTGCTACACACAATCGGCGGTAATAATTCAACACATGACACCGACCCTTGGCTAGGAAAATATATATTCCCAAACAGCATGATTCCGTCAATGCAACAAATCAGCAAATCCGTCGAAAACCTGTTCGTCATAGAAGATTGGCACAATTTTGGACCAGATTATGACCGAACTTTAATGCAATGGCATAAAAACTTCGAGAGAAACTGGGACAAATTAAAGTCCAACTACGACGAAAGGTTCCACCGCATGTGGCGCTATTATCTACTACAAAGCGCCGCTGGCTTCCGCACCCGCAAACTCCAATTATGGCAAATCGTCCTATCCAAAAACGGCGTCCCTGGCGGCTACAAATCAGTTAGATAGAGTACTTTGTAGCAATAGGCTTAGTAAAAGCTTAAGTTCTAATGCTATAATAATTTCATGAAACGCATGTCTGACATCAAATCCGCCGATCGCCCGCGCGAGAAATTGCAGGCCAAAGGCCCAGCGGCTCTGTCAGATTTTGAGTTGTTGCAGGCACTGATTGGCAGCGGCAATAAACAAGCTGATGTTGGCAAAATCGCAGGGAATACTTTGAAATTATTGCGCGAATTTGGCGCCAATATCACATACCAACAATTACAGCAGGTGACTGGTATGGGTCCGGCGCGAATTACCGAAATTTTAGCAGCACTAGAATTATCAAAACGCTATTTAATCGACAGTGACCAGCCAATCATTGACTCACCAGAAAAGGCTGTCGAACAACTGTCCGACATCCGTGATAAAAAACAAGAATATTTCGTCGTCCTAACGCTCGACGGGGCCAACCGCCTGATCGCCAAACGCATCATCACCATCGGCACTCTAACCAGTAGCCTAGTCCACCCCCGCGAAGTCTTCGCCGACGCCATAACCGACCGCGCCGCATCGATTATCGTGGCGCATAACCATCCGAGTGGTGAGCTGAAGCCTAGTGTGGCGGATATTGAAATTACAGACAGACTTAGAAAAGCTGGAGATCTTATGGGGATACAGCTGTTAGATCACGTAATAATTACAAAGACCGATTTTGCAACAATTAAGTAGTTTTAAGTCTGTTATAATCATACTTAATGAGTAAAAAAGAAGCTTCCGCACGACTGAAGATTAACGCAATGCTTGCTGATTCTGGGTGGCGTTTGCTTGATGGCGATAACCAACGCGCTAACGTTGATGTCGAGACTCGATTGAACCCTGGCAGCAAAATTGATCCAAGTCAAATGGGAGAAGATTTTGACAACGCCCAAGGCGGTTTTGTTGACTATCTTTTGTTGAATGACAATCAAAAACCTATTGCTGTTCTAGAGGCAAAACGTGAGAGTAAATCACCGCTTGACGGCAAAGAACAAGCACGTGAATACGCCAATCGCACACATGTTCGTTATGTGATTCTAAGCAATGGAAATGTTCATTTCTTTTGGGACATGGTCGAGGGAAACCCTGAACCAATACTAAAATTACCAACCCAAGAATCTTTATTGGAAAACCAAAAATATACACCAAATCCTGCAATTTTGGCCGAAGAGCGAGTCGACGAAACATATATTACGCGCTCACAAATGCCTGATTTTGATCAGTCGCCATTATATATTCAAGGTGGTGATGTGCGAGAGAATTTTATGCGCGATAACAAACTTAAAATTATGCGCAAATATCAGGTTAATGCTGTTCATGCTATCCAAAATGCCGCTAAATCTGGCAAAAAACGTTATCTGCTCGAGATGGCAACCGGTACGGGAAAGACTTTGACATGCGCTGCAATTATCAAATTATTTTTAAAAACAGGCAATGCAAAACGAATTTTATTTTTGGTTGATCGCATTGAACTCGAAAGACAGGCCCAAGAGGCATTTCAAAATACTATTGGCCACGAATTTATTGTTTATACGTATAAAGACCACAAAGACGATTGGGGTAGTGCTGACATCTTGGTCAGTACAGTCCAAAATTTGCAAACTAATGATCGTTATCGAGATATTTTTTCACCTACTGACTTTGAATTAGTCATTAGTGATGAAGCTCACCGTTCAATCAGTGGCAACGCCCGTGCGGTATTTGAATATTTTATAGGTTATCGTGTTGGATTAACAGCAACACCCAAAGATTATTTGAAGAATCTCGACAATGCCGATCAAAATACCGAAAAAGAATTCGAACGCCGTCAATTGCTAGACACTTATACGACCTTTGGTTGTGTTAGTGGTCAGCCGACTTACAGCTACAGTTTGTTGGACGGCGTAAATGATGCGGACGGCCCATATTTGGTTAATCCAATTATTGTCGATGCCCGTACTAATATAACAACTCAGTTACTCAGTGACGAGGGCTATGCAGTTCATAAAGTGCTTGACGAAGAAGTCGAAGTTGACGCTATTTTTGGTGCCCGTGATTTTGAACGTAAATTCTTTAACGAAGAAACTAATAAAGTTTTAGCTGAAACGTTTATTGATAATGCTGATGTTGATCCGATCAGTGGCGAATTAGGTAAAAGCCTTATCTTTGCCGTGTCTCAAGCTCATGCTGCCAAAATGGTAAACATACTCAATCAGTTGGCTATGGAAAAATGGCCTGGCAAATACCAATCTGACTTCGCAATTCAAGTAACCAGCAACGTTACTGACGCGCAAAATTTTACGACTCAATTCAGTAATAATAATTTACTTGGACATACTCGATGGATAGAAAATTATGAAAATTCTCGCGCCCGCGTAGCCGTTACTGTCGGCATGATGACGACGGGGTATGATTGCAGTGATTTGTTAAACATCGCTTTTATGCGACCGGTTTTTAGCCCAAGTGATTTTATTCAAATGAAGGGTCGCGGTACACGACTTCATACATTCAGATATGTTGATTACAATAACGATGCAAATGTTATCACCGCCACAAAAAATCATTTTAAATTAATTGATTTCTTTGCAGTTTGCGAATACTTTGACGACGAATATGATTATAAGGCGGCTTTGAGCATTCCCAAAAAGATAGAAGGCGCCAATGTGACTTATGCGCCGCCAGAGTTCACTACTGGTGAAGGTAGCGTCGAAAGTCCAAATGGAAGCTATGCAAGTCGTCTAGACCTTGGTGAGGCCGACAGCTTACATCATCAAACAACAACTATTGTCGATGGATTAGGAATGGTAATCGATCGTGAAATGTTTCACGCATTCGTTGATGAAGTTTCTCATGATCAAGAATTAATTAAACGTGACGACACCGATCGCGAAGCGGCCATTGACTATTTGAAAAATAACATTCTTGAAAAACCAAGTCATTTTATGACGCTAGACAAAATCCGTCATCACTTCAAACTAGATCGCAAAGTGACCATCGGTGAGGCCCTTGATATAATTATGGGGCGTATCGAAGAGCCCAAGAAAAAGGCCGAACTAATTAGCGATAAATTCCAAGAGGCGATTATCAACAAAGGTCTGATCGAAAAACTTGCTGATGACAGCCAATTATTCCATCAGGCTTATCATTTATTTGATGCCTACATATCATCAAAGACCGTTCAAGAGGCGATTGACAGCAAAGAGTACGGCAGACTAGAACAAACCAGTCAAATCAGCCTAGATGATTACACCATGCTGTATCACGCTGGCATATCCGAACCATTAATAACTTACATTCGTGATTATATTGATACAGATAAACTAAGGGGATAAAAATGTTACCAGAATTTAAAAAACGCATAGATACACTACGCCAGATATTAGTCGGTGCCGTGCCGTCACCAGCAGGACAAATTGAACAAATTACATTTGCTTTGATATATAAATTCATGAACGACATTGATGATCGTGCTACTAATCTACCTGATGGCAAACGTACGTATTTTGTTGGTGATTATGACAAATACAGCTGGCGTAACATTATGACTCCAACCCTGGGTGCACATGATCGTTTGACTCTGTATCGCGAAGCCCTGGCTAGTCTTGCTAGGAACCCAAATTTACCAGAATTATTTCAAAGTATTTACCAAAATGCATATTTACCATTTAATGATCCGCGTGTCTTAACATTATTTCTAAAAGAAGTCGATCATTTCAAACATTCTAATAGTGATGATATTGGTAATGCCTATGAATATTTGCTACAGATTACTGGCGCGCAGGGTGATGTTGGTCAATTCCGTACACCTCGACACATTATCAACTTCATCGTTGGTGCGATTGCGCCGACCAAGAGCGACTCAGTGCTGGACCCGGCTTGCGGTACAGCAGGATTTTTGATAAGTGCATATAATTATGTCAAACATCAACATGATGGCGTCGATAATATTACAGGTGAACCGAATAGCGAGATTGAATTAAATTCTGACGAACGAGATAAATTACATAAAAACTATCACGGCTTTGACATCGACCCGACAATGGTTCGAACAGCTAAAGTCAATATGTATTTACATGGTTTCAAAGAACCAGATATTAAAAATCACGATAGCTTAAGCTCAGAAGATTTTTGGAATGAACGTTACGATGTAATTTTGGCTAATCCGCCATTCATGACACCAAAAGGTGGTATTGTGCCGCATAAAAAATTTGGCGTTCAAAGCAATCGTGCTGAAGTTTTGTTTGTTGATTACATCAAAAGCCATCTAAAACCTACTGGCCGTGCTGGTATTATTGTGCCCGAAGGCATTATTTTTCAATCAGGTAACACCTACAAACAATTACGAAAGAGCTTAGTCGAGGACGGACTATACGCTGTTGTTTCGATGCCATCTGGAATCTTTGCGCCATACAGTGGTGTCAAGACAAGCGTTCTGCTTTTTGATAATGAAATTACAAAAATAAAGAAAGAAATATTGTTCATAAAAGTCAGCAATGACGGTTTTGACCTTGGTGCCCAAAGGCGCGAAATCACAAGCAATGATTTACCAAAAGCTTTGGAAATTTTAAACAAATGGAAAAAGTCTAAAAAAGTTGATGACAAGATTGTGACGTATGTCGATAAAGCAAAAATTGCAGAGAGTGGCGATTATAATCTAAGCGGCGACAGATATCGCACTGTAACGGATTATTCAAATTCGAAATGGCCAATATTAAAGCTGGGGGATGTAATCAGCCTAAATTTTGGCGAGAGAATTACAAAAAATGATGAACTTGGTACAAAATACCCAGTTTATGGAGGCGGCGGTGAGAGTTTTAGAACAGACGAATTTAATCGTGAGAACGAATACGTAATTGCGCGTTTCGCAATGTCTGAAAGATGTGTCCGCTTTGTAGCAGATAAATTCTGGATGATGGATTCGGGCGGTACTTTCTTAATTAAACCAAAATTTCTAGATAAATTAAGTAAAGATTTTGTTGGCAAAATTTTAATAAGTCGCCAAAAAGATATTTTTATGTGCGCACGTGGTGGAGCACAGAAGAATCTAAATAACGATTACTTCTACGAATTAGAAATCCCTCTCCCTCCTCTCGAAGTTCAAGAGCAAATCGTTGCAGAGCTGGATAATTATCAAAACATTATTAACGGTGCCAAGCAAATCATCGATAATTGGAAACCAAAAATTGACATAGATTCAAAATGGGAAAAGAAAAAGCTTGGAGAGGTCTTAAATACAATATCGCCACCATGCAGAATACAGAAGAGTGCATATTTGAAAGAAGGTAAGTACCCAATTATAGATCAATCTCAAAACGATATTACTGGATGGACAAATGATATTAACGCAATTATAAATATCCCAAAACCTATTGTTATTTTTGGAGACCATACTTGTGCGATAAAATATTCCAGCGCTAAATTTGCACAAGGTGCTGATGGTATTAAAATTTTAATGACCGATGACAACCTAATTCCTGAATTTTTATATTATTATCTTTTAGCTTTTCCAATTCAGTCTGATGGCTACAAGCGTCATTATAGAAAGTTAGTGGAATCGGAAATATCAATACCGTCTCTCGATGTTCAAGAAAAAATCGTAGAAAGAATTAAAGCTGAGAGCACTTTAGTAGAATCCGCCAAAAAACTCGTCGAGATCTATGAACAAAAAAATGAAGCCAAAATTTATGAAATATGGAACAAAGAATGTTAGAAGAAAGGTTCAATGAATTAGAAAAATACCTGCCTCTTGATATCAATAAAGGCCAGAATATGGATTATATTGATTATCACGTACGAGCAATTAATATAAATAGTGATAACAATTTACACACGATTAGTTTCTTTGCGTGGCACATACTTTGGATGTCATTCATGGAAAAGGTTTGTTATTTTATTTATAATTACGATAAAGTTGGTTTATTGAGTGTCCTTGGTATTGGGGAAAATCAAAAGAAGATTCTTGCCGACGCCAATAGCCCCTATGATTTATCAGTTATTAACGAAAAAACTCTGTGTAATGTCGCCAGATACAAAATGATTCAATGGCATACGAACAAAATTAGAAATATAACTGAACTCGTAGATCATCGTGACCATATTGCACACTGTTCCGGTGTTATAGACCGTGAATTAAGTGATATTGAGCACGATATGGATTTGTGCTTGAGATACACAAAGGAGATTGCAGAAAAAACTACTACCATCACTCTTGCAATTTGGGACAAGTTTTCTGATGATATGAGCACTATGAATCCAGAAGGTGAACGCGAATATGCTCTCGTGTACGATGCTGTTACTAACCATTTTTCAAATGCATATTATTCAGCTTACGATATACTAACTATACTTAAAGAACGCTCATACACTTCAGCAGACGAAGAAGATGAAGTGATTTTTTCTAAAAACCTAGCAATACTTCACGTATCATTATTAGCTGAATCTTACGATATTGATTGCGGTATAGTCGCCGAAGATTACGTTTCTAGAATGATGTCCATGTATAAAAAGAGATGCGAAGACGTAATGAACGAAGTTAGATATCATAGAAGTTTAATGTAGGCTACGTCTAGTCACGGATAGGGATTTTCACAATTAATTTATACTAATTCTGAATACTCTAGATAGCCATTCAGCTATGCGCAGCATATGCGATAATCCACTAAAAAGTAATCCTTTATTTTTCCAATATATATATATATATCCATAAGATTGATACGTAACAACTGTTGATGCTAAAGCCATCATGAAACGGCAAGATCACTAATTTTAATGCTTCCTCGGCGAAGGTACCTTTTATCTCAGAGAATGTACCGACTGTCATTTTTATAATAATAAGCAAATTATCAAAAGTAAGTATTGGTTGCACAATTAACCTCGTGGTGGGTTTGGATCGTTGCCATAGCTATTTTTCGATGCTATTTTGCCATTAATATTATGGATAACATGTTCAGCTTTTTGGTTGATTGCTGTTTGACGGCCAGCGGATTGAGCCTCTATTTTTGTTTCAAATATTTTGCTTACTTTTGTTGCTCCGCTGCTGATGTTGCCCCAACCGTTTGGTCGGTGAACTGTATGAATTTGTTTTGGTTGTGCCATAATGAAAAATCCTTTCGATATAGCGTTAAATTTGTAATTTGGCCGGTTCACGCTATACTAAAAGTACAAATGGGGTTCCTATTCTATTTGCACGGATAATCGGCGAAAGCCGATTTTTTCGTATATGCGCGAGGACGATAACCCTCCTCGTCAAACTCGCGCTCCACCTGCGTGGGTTCTAAATAAATATTATATATGCTTAGTATTGTAAACGCAACACCATATGTAACGTATTATTGACAATATCCAAATCAACCTGTATTATTAAAGTATGAGTAATTATAATCAAATTACAGAGCGGGTTACGGAACTAAGAGAAAAAAGTGGATTAACTCAAGAAGAAGTCGCGAACAAAATCGGTATCAGCCGCCAAAGGTGGATTATGGTCGAAAAGGGTGATCGTGATTTAAGTACCGAGGAATTGGGTAAGCTGGCAATTTTATTCGGTGTTGATATTACTGACTTTTTTGCCGACGTACCAGATGTCGAGAAGTTCAAGCAAATGTATTTTGCATGTATTAAGTTTGCCTCGGATGATCGTGGTGGCGTGCCAAAAACCAAGCTTGCAAAGTTATTGTATTTGGCCGACTTTACGAACTTTTTCAAAGAACTTGAACCAATGAGTGGTATTAAATATCGTCGCATGGAATACGGTCCGGTGGCTGACATCTTCTTTTCGCTAACCGAAGATTTATATGATGGTGGCAAAATTAATATAACGCCAGTTGATCAAGCGCTGATAATATCGTCATCAACAAGGGATATGAACTTTGATCGGCTGTCAAAACAAGAACTTAATTTGATTGAAAAAATATGTAAAACTTGGAAAGATAAGCGCACGGCTGAAATAGTTAATTTTACTCACGAACAAAAACCTTGGAAGATGTGTCGGGATGGCGAATATATTCCATATAGTCTAATCATTCAGGAAGACCCCGACCATGTTTACCAACCCGTTGCCTGACAGCGAAGATTATCGAATATTTTTTAGCGAATACGCACAGCGGCATCATATTAAGCGATTCGCCAAAGATTACAAAGGTAAGCGCTGGATAATTACCCAGGATTCTATTTTTCAGGATTTAAAGCGTGTCCATTCAATGCAGACGACTCAACAAGTCGATGAATTAAAAAGTGGTGATGGTTGTAAATTATTCAAATACGACTTTGTAGTTGCGCAATCGGGCGTATCGCCAAAAGCATCCGGCAACAGATGTATCGTTTTTTTGGATGTCGCTAATCATCGCCAAGACGTACTGTTGGTCTATGGCAAAAATGACTTACCAAAAAACATGAGCGAAACTCAATATATTTACAAAACTATTGCCGATGAGTTTAGTGATTTATGGGAAAAGTTGAACTAATCGCTTAACCAGCCACTTTTCGCTCAATCAAATACCCAGCATCAATCTTGGCTGAATTGACGTCGTCGCTGACGGGGATGATTGTTAGTTTGCTGGCGTCGTATGGGCGCATGATTTGATAAATCGAGTTCATGTCGCCGATGGCGGGGTTTAGCCAAGTTGATTCTTCGTCGGGTTGGACGATGATGGGCAGACGACTGGGGATCATGTCGCTGTCGGATTCGCTGGCTGTCGTAATAATGGCGCACATACCATGGGTGACGCCGTCAGGGTCGGTCCAACTGCCATAAATTCCAGCAAAGGCAAACAATGTTTGGTCGGTTGGGTGGATGTAAAATGGCTTTTTGCCAGTTTCTAAAGTTTTGAATTCAAAATATCCATTGGCAGGTATCAAACAGCGCTGTTCGCGGATGGCGCGTGACCAAGTTGGCTTGTCAAAAACAGCTTCGCTGCGCGCAATTTGGGTTTTGTATCGAAAGATTGAATTGGTATCTTTGGCGCCAGCTGGAATAAATCCCCAAATCATTCTTTCGATAACATTAACGCCATCGCGATTAACGATCACTGGCACTAATTGCCCAGGATTGATGTTATAACGCAGCTTGACGCCCTTAGGTACGCCACTTTCAGGCGCAAATTGTTTGCTGATTTTGTTTATTTCATACAGAGCATACTTGGAAGTCATCTTGTCAGTATAGCTTGGGCTTGAATTAAACACAAAAAAGACACAAAACAAAATGTTTATGTTATTATTAATGTATGAATAGGGTCCAGCAAAAATTATTAGATATCGCCAAGATTTCAGACATTGACAAGGTTCGTCGTGTCGATCTAGTCCAGATGGTTAACTGCGAGTATCCATCTCAGATCACACATCACCTGAATCAATTGATTAAACGCGGCGATCTGGTACGTTGCCATGGACGATTGACACCGGCCCTCAGTACGTCATGCGGATTAGTCCGCATTCCTATCATGGGCGAGGCCGATTGTGGCGAAGCAACCAAATATGCCGATGGACGAATTATCGACAATCTGGCTATATCGCCGTCAGTCCTGAAACCTAAATTATCGGACCGTCTGTACGCTTTAATCGCCCGTGGTAATTCGATGAATCACGCCAAAGTTAATGGCAAAGAAATCTGCGATGGCGATTACATAATCATCGAGAAAAAGGATGATTATGTGCCAGCTGATGGCGAGATAGTCACGTCAATTATTGGCGGTCTGGCTAACATTAAACGTTTGCGCCGCGATAATGCCAACAAACGCATCTTACTGTTGTCTGATTCATACCGACCTGATGACTATGCACCAATAATTATCGACGACAAAGATGACTTTCAGGTCGACGGCCAAGTGGTGGATGTGATTAAAGGAATTAAAAATTAAGGATCAAACCAGCGCCTACGCGTCGAGGTTACCAGCTTGACTTTTAAGCATAAGAGCGTTAATCTAAACCTAATAATATACATATATTTTAGGAGCTGCAAATTATGTCAAAGCTATTTAAAAGGTTTAACAAACAAAATACCGCTGAAATTCGCAAAGAACTAGCCAGAGCCCACGTCATGATCGCTTTATTGTCTATGGCTATCATCACATTGTTATCACTAGGCGCCATTCAACCAGTATCTTATGACCAATCATTATCAGCTATTTGTGTCGTCCTACTTAGCATTGTAGCGCTTATATCACTAGGCATGGCCTACAATCTGTCCAAATCAAAAAAATAGTCTAATAGTAGGGTAGGGGGCAACATCAAACCAATCGTGTTAACTCGTTTTTGGCACCGCCGTGTTTGCGAGGCGACTTTTTTGATATCCTTGGCTGTGATTGCCTTGTACTTTTGGACATTCCTCAAGATCAGCCCAAGTGTTGGCAAATCATTCATCGTCGATATGCCAGCTGTCATCTTGGCTGGCGTGACAACTTTAATTAGTTTCGTCACTTATTTGTGGACCCCCAAGAAAGTAAATTTTCCGTTCACATTCGTCATCTATTTATTATTATCAGCTACCATCGCCACCTTAATTATCAGCACTGGCAGCACGTTATCACCATTCGTTACTTTATGGATGCTAGTCAGCATATTCGCTGGCATTTTTGGGTTGTGGGGGGCACTGCCGATTTTTATTGCGACTAGTGTCTTTATGGCCATTGAATATATCCAAGGTGGTTTTACGATCGACGCCATGATAACAACTGTCATTAGTAGCTTTTTACCACTGTTAATCGGTGCACTTGTTTGGTATAAAAAGTCCGACAGTTACGAATCGGGCGGCGAAAACCGCGCTTATCGTAATTTGGCCAATGAATTAACAGAGGTCGCCAGCAAATCCGAAGTCGTGATTAACGCTATTGGTGACGGCGTTATGGCTATCGACAGCCAGGGTGTTATTCAATTAATCAATCCAGCAGCGCAACGACTGATCGGTTGGGGCAAACAAGACGCTTTGACGCTGAACTATAAGTCCGTTCTACAGATGGTTAACCAAAAAAACGAAGCTCTCGACATTGCCAGTGATCCAATCCAGCAGGTCTTGAACACTAACCAACAGATACGAACCAACGATTTGTCAATTATCACGAAAAGTAGTAAAAAAATCATAATATCCTTAGTCGTTTCACCAGTTGGTGACATGGGATCTGGTATTATTGCTGTTTTTCATGACATTACCAAAGAAAAGGCCGAAGAACGCGAACAGAGCGAGTTTATCAGTACCGCCAGTCACGAGATGCGTACACCAGTCGCCTCAATCGAAGGCTATTTAGGCTTAGCCATCAATCCTCAGACGGCCCAAGTTGACAGTCGAGCCCGCGACTTCATTTTAAAGGCTCATGCTGCCGCCGAACACCTGGGCCATTTGTTCCAAGATCTGCTGGACGTGTCCAAGGCTGATGATGGTCGTATATCCAATAATCCTAAAGTGGTCAATATCGTGACGTTTGTTCATGACATCGTTGAGGGATTAGGACCAAAAGCCGCTCAAAAAGGCCTTAAACTTGTTTATAAACCAATTCCAGACGATACCAAAGAACGAACCGTTGCGCCAGTTTACTCTGTTAACCTCGATAATGATCATATCCGCGAAATCGTTAATAATCTAGTTGAAAACGCCATCAAATACACGCCAAAAGGCGAGGTTTTCGTCGACATCAACGGCGATGATGACCATGTCACAATTAGCGTCAAAGATAGTGGTATTGGCATTCCAGCCGAAGACATGTCACATCTCTTTCAAAAATTCTATCGTGTCGACAACAAAGACACCCGAGAAATCGGTGGTACTGGTCTTGGTCTGTATCTGTCACGTCGTTTAGCCGAGATAATGGGTGGCCGTATCTGGGTAGAGAGTATCTACACTCGTGGTAGTACGTTTTATCTGGAATTACCGCGCATTAGCAGCCAAGAGGCAACTCGCATATCCGAACAAGAAGCTTTGATCGCCCAAGAATTAATTAATCAAAAGCCTGTCGCCGAACCACAACCAGCGGCATTTATACCGACCGCTACGCCAATCGCGACTGCCCCAACAGCTCAACCGGCGCCAGCACCAGCTATAACAACAGCAGCACCGACACCAATAGCTACAACCGAGCCAACCCATAATGTTCCCAGGGGTCAGGCTTTGACTCCAGAACAAATTGCCGCTTATGTCGCTCGACAACGAGCCTTGATTCAACAACAGCAACAACAGGTTGCAGCAGCTCCCCCAGTACCAACCCAGCCGCAACCAATACCAGCTACTCGTCCACAAACAATATCTGTCCCTGTGAGAGGTCCACAATGATAAAATTCAATAAATATCAAAACTATAGCATTTTTATTTGCTTTTAAGTACAATGGGGGTAACCATGACCAAGATACTATTAGTTGAAGATGACAAAAGCTTACGCGAAATTTATGGCGTACGTTTACTAGCCGAGGGTTATCAAATCGCAACGGCCGGCGACGGTGAAGAAGCCCTAGCCATGGCAATCAAAGAAAAGCCTGATTTGATAATTAGCGACGTTATGATGCCTAAAATTAGCGGCTTTGACATGCTCGATATCTTGCGTTCAACCCCAGAGACCAAAGAGATAAAAGTCATAATGATGACTGCCCTCAGCAGCGAAGACCAACGAGCTCGCGGTGAATCATTAGGCGCTAACCGATACTTAGTCAAATCACAAGTTGGCATCGAAGACGTCGTCCGAACAGTTCATGATGTTTTGGCCGATGCGCCCGTAGCAGTCAAGCCAGCCTCTCAAGCATTTGGCGCGCCAATCAGTTCAACTACGCCTGCGCCCGCACCTCAACTACAGCCTCAATCTCAACCTGTAACGATACCTGTCCAAGCACCAGTTGCACCCGTAGAGCCCGTACAGGCACCAGTTCAAGCGCCAGCAGCGACACCATTCGGACCATCTACACCAGTCGTAGATGAGCCGACAGATGCGCCAACGCCAGTTTTGCCACCAATGCCTATGTTTGTACCTCAACCTGTGTCCGCGCCTGAGCCAATCGCGCCTGTGGCGCCTCAACCTGTAACGATACCTGTCCAAGCACCAGTTGCACCCGTAGAGCCCGTACAGGCACCAGTTCAAGCGCCAGCAGCTATGCAGCCTGAAATACTGCAGCCTACGATTACCGCGCCTTCGCAGTTGCCACAGCCTACAGCGCCTTTTTCAACACCTTCGCCAACACCACTTAATAATCGAATTATTAATCCTATGGAGCCATCGTCAGCCGTCGATATCAGCACTCTCATCAATCAAGAGCTAAACGGCCCAACCCCTCCACCAACACCACAAGCTTAAACCAGTTTTATCTTTAATCTGTTATAATAAAGCCAATGCAACCACAATCGACTAATTCATTGCGTCTCAACAAATATTTAGCCCTACAGCTAGGCGTCTCACGTCGAGAAGCTGACAATCTGATATCCCAACAAAAAGTCACGATTAACGGCCAGCCCGTGACACTTGGCGCCCGTTTTAATGAAGGTGACAAGATTATCGTTGACGGCAAGCCCGTCAAAGGCAAAACTCAGTACGAATATATTGCCCTCAACAAACCATCAGGTTATGTTTGCTCGCGCAAGCAACAGGGTGATCATCCAACAATTTATGAACTTCTACCAGCATCACTGCATCACCTTAAGCCAGTCGGTCGCCTGGACCGAGATTCTAGTGGTCTAATATTGTTATCTAATGATGGCGACTTTACTTATCAGATGACCCATCCTAGCTTTTTCAAGACCAAGATATACAACGTCCGTCTAGAAAGCAGCCTATCGCCACTACACCAACAGATGATTAGTGATTACGGCATTACACTAGAAGATGGACCAAGTAAGTTGCATCTGGAACGCATGAATGACGAAAAAGACAGCAAGAACTGGATTATCACAATGCACGAAGGTCGCAATCGTCAGATCCGACGTACTTTTGGATCACTAGGTTATACGGTCATCAAATTGCACCGAACTAATTTCGGCAATTATTCACTTGGCGATATACGACCAGGCAAATACGAAACCGTCAATATCCAGTAGGTGATATAAATCCCGCTTATGCTCGCTCCGCGCGCTTATCTCTGTTATAATAACTCTAAATTATGGCTTCAAAACTACCTACAGTTGCAATTATTGGTCAGGCGAACGTTGGCAAAAGTTCGCTTTTTAATCGCATGGTCAGGTCACAACAGGCGATTGTCGCCCGTGAAGCTGGTACGACTCGCGACAACGTCATTGGTCGTGTTGAGTACAAAAAGCACAGCTTTTGGTTGGTAGATACAGCCGGCCTAAAAGATCCAAATGACGAATTTGAAGCTTCAATTCAAGAGCAAATAACAGAGGCTGCCGAGTCAGCTGATGTTATTTTAGTTGTTGTCGACAGCAGCCAATATTCTAGCGACCAAGACAAATTCGTCGCCAAAAAAGCCTTGCGTAGCAAAAAACCATCTATCTTGTTGCTAAACAAAACCGACCTCAAAGAAGCCTTGCCTGATAACGAGTTCAAACGCCTAGGCATCGGCCAAATCATCCGCACTAGCGCCGAACACAACCGTGGCATAACCGACGTCCTGGACAGCATTATCGAACTTATTCCAGCTAAAAATGAATACGTACCAGACGATATTCTGCGAGTTTCACTAATCGGCCGCCCAAATGTTGGCAAAAGTTATCTGTTCAACACCCTAGCTGGCAAACAACAGGCAATTGTCGCCAATGTCGCTGGCACAACTCGTGACGTTAACCGTATATCGGTTCGCTATGGTGATCGTGATATTGAATTACTAGACACCGCTGGCATGCGCAAGCCAGGCAAACAAGAGACCGGCGTCGAGAAGTTTAGCGTCCTGCGGACCCTAGCCGCTATCGAAGAGTCCGACATCTGTTTATTGTTAATGGATGCTAATGAATTAAATACTCAGCTTGATCAACGAATCGCTGGCATCATTAACGAGTCAGGCAAGGGTATGGCAATTGTTATCACTAAATGGGACAGTGTTGAAGGCAAAGACGCCTTTACGCGTGATGATTTAGCGCCAAAGATTGCTCGAACATTCGATTTTACACCTTGGGCACCACTGATTTTCACCAGTAGCGTAACTGGTCAAAACGTCACTAAATTATTCGATTTAGCTATCGACATCGACGATCGCCGCAAACAAGCAACCAAAACTCGTGTCCTAAACGACATGCTCCAAAAAAGCGTCCAATCACATCCACCAGCTGGCCTCAAAAACACGCATCCAAAACTGCGCTACATGGTTCAGACTGACACAACACCACCATGGTTTGTGATTTATGGGTCAAATCTGAAGTTTATTCACTGGAGCTACAAACGCTACCTCGAACATCAACTTCGCGAAACCTATAATTACACCGGTACACCAATCAAGTTTAGTTTTATCGACGAAAAACAGATCAAAGCTAACCGCGAAAAAGAGCAGCTCGAGAAAGAAGCCCTTAATCGCACACCGAAAGCTGAATAATGAAAATTATCTTTGCGCAAGGCAATCCAGGACCAGATTACGCTCAAACCAGACATAATATCGGCTTTATCGTACTCGATACATTAGCCGCTAAACTCGAAGCCGATTGGACCAACAAACCTAAATTTCAGGCTCTGTTAACCCAAGTAACTATCGGCAATGAAAGAGTTATTCTGGTTAAACCATCGACGTTTTATAATGAAACCGGTGTATCGGCTCGCAAATTAATCGATTTTTATAAATTAAATTCAGCCACCGATTTATTAGTTGTTCACGACGACTTGGCATTACCGTTCGGCACTATCCGCGTTCGAGCCCAGGGTAGTGATGCCGGCAATAATGGCATTAAATCGCTGAATTCTCATCTGGGAGAAGATTACACTCGTATTCGCATCGGCATTTTAAATGAATTCCATGACAAGATGGGTGATACTGACTTTGTAATCTCAAATTTCCGCAACGCCGAGGCCAGGCAATTAAAAAAGACTATCATTCCACAGACCATCGAAATCATCGAGCAATTCTGTGACAATAGTCACAAACACACCAGTTACAAAGATCTGGCCTAGTTTTCTGCCGCCTCCCCTCAAGCCCCATCTTCATTGCTGCCTACACCCCACTACCACCAAAGGCACATGCTTCGCTCTAGTCTTTCTTTTCTGCCGTTCACCACCACTTAGTCCAGGCAGATGGCCACTTTACGTGTGACCACGAAGTGGTCAGCACGTGGCGCTTGGCCTCCGCTACCGCTACGCATCCATCTGCACTGAACCAAGTGGTGTTGAACG
>CAIUMO010000011.1 GCA_903900345.1 uncultured bacterium
TATGATTAGGCAATATCTAAAGCAGAAAGTTGCTCGCGCTTTTGCTGGCAAACACGTTGATTTGGATGTTATCAAAAAAGAATTGCGTGATGAGATTACGCACATTTTGTATGACCAAACTCGCCGCACGCCAATCGTTATCCCTGTGATTAACGAAATCGGTGGCAATAGCAATGGTTCTAGTAATCCAGCTGGTAACAGAAATCGTCAGTGGTCTAACAACCAAAAGCCAGGTGTTAAGTCGCCAGAACCTTTCGAGCAACCTGCCCCTAAGACCTTTCAATTGCCACAAGTACCAGACTCCGAAGCAACTGAACCTCGTGCTCACGTCGACTACCGCAGTTATTAGTAAGCATTAGCTACTTGTAAAATGTAGTAAATTTTGCTATAATATGCGTATTAAATACTTAAAGCGCTTATAATAGAGTGAATATGGCAAAAAGAAAAAAATCCCACAAAAAGAAACTGACCAATTCGGCGCCGCAGCATAGCTTGCCAACTGGATTTTGGTCCCAAGTTGGCGCCTTAATATTGATAGCCATCTCTATCTTGTTTGTTGTTGCTTGGTTTAACACTGGCGGTCCAGTGTTAAAATCAATACATAGTATGGCTTTGGCTGTTATTGGTTATGCAGTTTACGTTGTACCAGCTTTGTTCTTTTATGTCGCTGTCGAGATATTCAGAGCCGAAGACAATCGTCTGCCGTTTGTGATGAAATTTGCAACCGCATCGGCAATAATCTGGTTTGCAGCCTTATTTGGAATTCCAGAAAACGCCGACGGTACTCATACTGGCGGCTATATCGGTGATTCTATAAATAACCTGGTGTTGCATCAACTAGACCCGACTGTCGCGGCTTTCGTCTACATATTACTAATAACTATCACACTGTTATTTATCTTACGTGTTTCACCATTTACGATTATTAAAAAGATTTGGGAGTTGAGCCGTCGTGATCTAACCGAACACGATGCCAATGTTAAGGTTATGCGTAATGCGGCGGCAATTGATGTACCTGCCACTGGTGCAATTAGTAACTTTAAATTAAACGCTGGCGTACCGATGTTTGATCACAACGAATCTGATCCAGACAAAAAACAACCAAAACGCTCCAATCTAACCGGTAGTGTAGTGCGCGATAAGTCTGCCGAAGACCAGGCCGCCCTGGTGACGGTTAGCGACCCAAATTGGGAGGCGCCAAGTCTTGATTTACTCGAGACCAAGCAATCACCAGCTGACCCAGGTGATATCAAGCAAAACGCCATGATTATTCAAAATACCCTGAGTGAATTTGATATCGATGTCGAGATGGAGGGTGCAAATCTTGGTCCGCGGGTTACTCAATATACCCTTAAGCCACCAAGTGGTGTCAAGTTAACGCGAATTACAGCGCTAGAAACCAACATAGCGCTCAACCTTGCTGCTCAAAGTTTGCGTATGGAAGCGCCTATTCCTGGTCAAAGACTGGTTGGTATCGAAGTTCCGAATCGTCGGGCAGCTGATGTTCGACTGCATGCTATATTAACGTCTCACCAATGGAAGAACAGCTTTGAGCCATTAACTTTTGCTATCGGTAAAGATATTGCTGGTGACGCTGTGATTGGTGAATTGAATAAAATGCCACACTTACTGATTGCTGGTCAAACCGGAGCAGGTAAGTCGGTCATGATCAACGCGATTCTTTCTAGTTTGCTTTATCACAACAGCCCAAGTGAAATGAAGCTTATCTTGGTTGACCCAAAACAAGTTGAAATGGCGATGTATGAAGATATTCCACATCTGTTAACGCCAGTTATTACCGAGCCTGACAAAACCATTAGTGCGCTTAAATGGGCCGTTAATGAAATGCAACGACGCTATACCTTGTTTGCTGATAATAAAGTCAAAGATATTAAATCATACAACCAAAAGATTCGGTCCACTGGCACTAAAATTACCGTGGCTGATGAGTATGGCGTTCCTCAAGAGCACGAGAATGGCGCTATGCCATATATCGTGATTGTGATTGATGAGTTGGCCGATATGATGATGGTGGCCGCTCGTGATGCCGAGGTTTTGATTGTGCGTTTGGCTCAAAAAGCGCGTGCTGTTGGTATCCACTTAGTTTTGGCTACTCAGCGACCATCAGTTAACGTCATTACTGGTCTAATTAAAGCCAATATACCGGCTCGTATCGCATTTACGGTTGCTTCACAGATTGAAAGTCGTATTATCCTAGACCAAGCTGGTGCCGAAAAGCTTCTTGGTCAAGGTGATATGTTATTCTTGACTGCTAGCATGAGTAAGCCAAAACGCGTTCAGGGTGCCTGGGTAACAGATGAAGAATTAGTCAAAGTCACTGACCACCTCAAGATGCAATCGCCACCACAATATAACGACGAGGTTGTTAGTCAGCCAGTTCATTTGAATGGCAAGGGTGGCGTTGTTATGGACTTTGAGAGTAGTAACGATGATGATTTATACAAAGACGCCGTTCGAGTTGTTATTGAAAGCAACAAAGCTAGCGCTAGTTTGTTGCAGCGCCGTTTGCGAGTTGGCTATGCTAGGGCAGCGCGTTTAATTGAAAACATGGAAGACCAAGGCCTTATCGGTCCAGCTGATGGCGCTAGGTCACGCGAAGTGATGATATCAAGCATTGATGAGCTTGATCTTGGTAGCACTGAACCAACTGAAGACCTCTAGATTTATCCACAGTTTACTGGTATAATACAAGGGTTATTAACTCGGCTTATACACGATATAAGCATCCATAATAGGATTCCAGAGGAGGAAATCTATGAAAGAATACGAACTAACAGTTCTAATTCACCCCGACCTAGAGGTCGATATCGAGACACCACTTAAAAAAGTTCGTGATCTTGTGACGACTAACGGTGGCAATATTATCAGTGAAGATAATTGGGGCAAAAAACGATTGGCCTATACTATCAAAAAAGAAGACTTTGCAGTCTATGTCTATTTTGATATATCGTTGCCATCTGATGCACCACTTAAGATTAGCAATACACTTAACATTACCGATGAAGTACTACGCTACTTGTTAGTAACTGTTGATGAAAAGGGTCGCCAGGCGCTTGCAGAAGCTAAATTGAGTGAGTCAACTAGAGACGTAAACGAAAGGGAGTAAATTCCATGGCAAAAAGTATCAATCAAGTAATCTTAATGGGACGCCTAACCCGCGATCCTGAATCACGGAATACAACCACTGGCAAATTAATCGTCAGTTTTGGTATAGCCGTTGATCGATTAGGACAAGATGATGGCGCTGACTTTTTCAACGTAACCGCCTGGGAAAAATTAGGCGAATTGGTTGTTAAATATCTAGGCAAGGGTAGTCGCGTTTTAGTCCAAGGTCGTCTTCGCCAAGACACTTGGGATGATAAAGAAACCGGCAAAAAGCAGAGCCGTATTGATGTGACAGCTAGTGACGTAACCTTCTTGGACAGCCCAAGAGACGGTGCTGGTGCAGGCCAATCAGCTAGCCCAAAAAGTTCAGCTAAAAAAACTGAAGATATCGTTATCGAAGATATCGACGACAAACCTATTGATTTAAGTGAGATTCCTTTTTAGGAAATTTGGAGAAAAATTATGATAGTTAAACGATTTAAAAAAGATATGCCCGTGTATTTTGACTACAAAGATGTCAAAGTTCTACAGCGCTTTATCGACATTTATGGTCAAATCAAATCAGTCAGCAAGACTGGCTTGAGTGCTAAACAACAACGTCAGTTGTCAGTCGCTATTAAACGCGCTCGCCACTTAGCATTATTACCATTCATTATTCAAGGTTAATATATTATGGCATATCAGCCAACTGAGTTAAGAAAAGGTGTTGTCATCCAAATTGATGGCAAGCCTTTTAAAGTTATCGAATATAATCAAAAAGTCGTCGGTCGTGGCGGCAGTATTGTTAACGTCAAAATTAAAAACTTGATTGATGGCAGCGTTATCCCTAAGACTTTTAAAGGTCAGGAGCGAATTGATTCAGCCGAGGTTTTTAATCAGACTGTTCAATATTTGTATACTGATGGTACTAACTTCCACTTTATGGATCCTGAAACTTACGAACAATTTGAGCTATCAGCTTATGTTGTTGAAGGTTCGATTGGTTATCTGAAAGAGGGCGAGAATTTAGTCTTGCAGTCATTCAATGGCAACGTTACTAATATCGAGTTACCCAAGAATATTTATCTTGAAGTAACTAATTGTGAAAACGTTGTTAAGGGTGATACAAGTAGCAGCGTCTTAAAAGATGCCACACTTGAGACCGGTCTAGTTGTTAAGGTCCCATCATTTATAAAAACTGGTGATATTATATCGGTTGATACTACGACCGGTGAATACCGCGAACGTAAAAAGAACTAATCTTGTCATGATAAAGCAACGACTTGATATATCGCTTGTCGAGCGCAAAATAACATCAAGTCGTTCTCAGGCCGAGAACTGGATTAAACTAGGTAAAGTAACTGTTGATGGTCGGGTTGTTATGAAACCCGGCCATTTTGTCGGTGAAAATGCGGTTATAAAGTTATTAGCTGAGGTTCAATATGTCAGTCGTGCTGGACTGAAATTGGCATCGGTGGCTGATATTTTTAAATTGGATTTTCGTGGCAAAATTGTGCTGGATGTCGGCAGTAGCACTGGTGGCTTTACGGATTATGCATTACGTCATGGGGCTAAAAAAGTTTATGCGGTTGACGTTGGCACTGACCAATTACATCCAAGCTTGCGGGGCAATTATCAGATTGAATTGCATGAAAAGACTGATATTCGTGACTTTTATCTAAAGACGATGCCAGATATTATTGTCATGGACGTGTCGTTTATTAGTTTGCGTGAGATCCTGCCACATTTGGTTAATCATTTATCAAGCCCACAGACTCAGTTGGTGGCGATGGTCAAACCTCAGTTTGAGGCTGGCAAAGACCAAACCAACAAAGGTGTCATTAAAAATGATGCGATGCGTCGTCAGATTTTAAAAGATTTTGAAGATTGGTCTCGCCAATATTTTGTGATTCAAAATAAACGCGACAGCGATGTCGCTGGTGCTAAAGGCAACCAAGAGCGATTCTATTTATTGCAAACGCTTAAACGTTAAAGCGGAATTCGACGACGTCGTCAGGCTGCATTACATACTGCTTGCCTTCGGTACGCATCTTGCCGGCACTACGGGCGGCTGATTCGCTACCAGCGGCGATTAGGTCGTGGTAATTGACGATTTGAGCGGCAATAAAGCCTCGTTCGAAATCAGTGTGTATAACACCGGCGGCTTGTGGCGCAGTGTCGCCTTTGTGAATGGTCCAGGCGCGAATTTCTTTGGGGCCAGCGGTCAGGTAGCTTTGCAGACCTAAAATATCATAGGCGGCATGGATTAATTGCATCAGGCCAGTTTCTTTGACGCCATAACTTTCCAGTAATTCAGCTGCGTCATTGGGTGTTAGGCCTTTTAGCTCATCTTCTAATTTAGCGCATACAAAGATTGTTCGAGCTGGTGTGACCAAGGTAGTCAGCGCGGCTTTTTTGTTGTCATCAGTTAACGTTTTTTCATCAACATTAAAAGCGTAGATAACTGGTTTGGCAGTCAATAAGTTCATATCGACGATCAGTTCCAGGTTTAGGTCAGCAACGGCTGATAGGGTAATGCCTGATTTTAATTTATTCAACAATTCTTCAAGATAATCGGCAACGGCTTTTTGTTTTGGATTAGCCTTGGCGTCTCTAATCACTTTAGGTAGGCGAGTCTCGATTGTCTGAATGTCGGCCAAAATTAACTCGGTGTTAATAATCTCAATATCTGCTTGCGGATCAACCTTGTCAGAGACGTGAATAACGTTGCTATCATTAAAAGCGCGGACAATATGAACAATAGCTTCGCATTCACGGATATTAGCCAAGAATTTATTACCAAGGCCTTCACCTTTGCTAGCGCCAGCCACTAAACCAGCTATATCTACAAAAGTCACTGTGGCGGGTAGCAATTTGGTTGAACCATAAAGTGTAGCTAGCTCGTTAAGACGTTCGTCTGGAACAGGCACAATACCAGTATTTGGCTCGATGGTAGCAAACGGATAATTAGCCACCAAGATGTCATTGTTGGTCAGGGCGTTGAATAGGGTTGATTTGCCGACATTTGGTAGGCCGACGATTCCGATAGATAAACTCATCAGTTTATTCTAACAGAGGTAATAGAAAAAGACGAGCCTCATCGTGCTAAGGAGATTTTTATTAAATATGGTATCATTATGAGTAAGTTAACCATAAGGAATATTAGCTGTGAATGATAGCTCAAAAATAACCATACCGCAACCAAAGAGACATTCAAAGTACAAAAGAATGTTGATGATCGTGGTGACGGTGGTTGTTATTGCCTTAGGTGGTGGCGTGGTGGCGTGGTATTTTATATATGGTCAGAAATCAAAGATTTCAAATACTAAGATTGACAATTTAACAGCGTCCAATCAAGTAGTGGTGAATGCGGTTGATAACGCCCAAGTATTAATTAGTAAGGGTGATATTACTGGCGCTAAGGTGGTTTATGATAATGCCATCAAGGGTACGACGGATTCTTATCAAAAGACTGCATTGCTTTCAAGTGAAGCAACGGCTTATATTAATTCTGGTGATTATAGCCAAGCTTTGACGGCCGCAAAAGAGTTGGAGGCTGTCAATCAGAATAGTGGCGTGGCTAGTACGATAGCTGAAATCTATGAGAGGCAGGGTGATGCTCAGAATGCAATAAAATATTATAAAAAGACTATTGAACTTATTGATACAAAACAGCCTCGATCAGATGCCTATATCCAATATATACAGAGTAAAATTGACGTACTAAGCGGAACGAATGGCTAGGGTCTTAAAGCTATGAATAAAAGATTAATATTTAATATAATAGCCGGCTTTGTATTTGTGTTATTTCTATCGGTAGGATCTTATACTGGCGTGCAGGCTGCAACTTGTAGTAACCCTATATTTTACAAAGGACGAGGGCAGTATTGTGGTTATTTTACTAATACGCGTTATGGCGGTAGCTATAGCGATTCTAGTAACGTTTTACCTAACCTAAAAGGTTATTTTCTCTCAACCACTAGAGCTATATGTAATAACGAACCGATTAATGCCCACTATCAAGTCAATGGAGAATTCTCAATAGACGCCATACCGAGCTGCGTTAATAGCGTAAGTAGGTTGATGAGCGTTCTAAAGATGTATAACGGCGTCAATGGTCACGCGACGGCCCAAACTATTACTGGATCAGCTTTTATCGTTTATACGATGCTTGGGCGTAACGGAAGCAATTACAACCGAACAATTAGCGATAGTGATTGGACGGCACTTGAAAATCGTATGAATGGCTCATCCATAAACTGGAATGCTTGGGGTGACAATCGTACCTGGGGCGGTGATGGTGATCGCGTAGATAGCTTCTACTCTGGACCTGAGAATACTATTGCCGGAAATTGGAAAGATGATGATGAATTTTATAAAGGCGGACCTGTATATGACGCTTATGGCGGTTATCAGTCTGGACCTGCTATTATATTCTATAATTCTGGCCGTATATCTTATACATTATTCCGTTGGTGCGCTAACCCAGGTGGATCGCTGGCAGGTTTGCCGCCACAATGGAACTTATCAGCAACTAGCTCTGCTAATAAAATCACTGCTTTACCTGGTGATACTATTACGTGGACCCATCATCTAATTAATAATGGGACCGATGCTACTACTACGACGATTCATAGCAACTTGCTAATATCGGGTTTTAGCAATGGCTGGGAGCGATCAGGTGATTTGAGTGGCGGAGATGTTGGTGCTGGTGCCGGTGTAGGTGTAATACGCAATCTAACCAACTATGCCACTTACACGGTTACTCAAAATGACGTCGGTAAGACTTTGTGTCAACTGGTAAGATTCGATCCGTTTAATAACAACGGCGGTCGTAATGGGCAGGGCAATAACTCTTGCGTTAACATATTGTATAGTTACTCTCTGACGCCAAGTGTCTCTACTAATACTGGTGGTGTCGTAGAAATTGGCACTGCAATTAACGTGTCGCCAGTAGTAAGTAAGACTGGAACGACTAAAAGCGCTGCTACTCAGTGGCAGTTAACCAAGACTATAGTTCTACCAAACAATACGATTCCTAATCCAAGTGGCGGTATTTCTGCGAGTTTGCCATGTGTATATTTTGGCAGCGCTAGCGCTAGTTGTTCAGTCGTTAATAGTAGTTCAAATGTTAACTTTAACCTTGGTAATAATTCATTGGCCATTTATCCAGATGTTGCTGGTGACTATGCTGCCGGCACCAAAATATGTTTTGCTTTGTCAGTTCAGCCACACGCTAACTCTATACCATCAAATGGCAATGACAGTCAGTGGGCTCATTCAGTGCCTGTTTGTATGGTTATAGGCAAAAAGCCAAAAGTACAACTATGGGGCGGAAATCTTTTTGCTGGTGGTTCGGTTGGTACGGGTACCTCGACTAAAAATATAAGTGGCGCAGATCGGACTTTTGGTAGTTGGGTTGAATATGGAATATTTGCAACTGGTTTAATCTCTGGAACAGCTTCTGGGTCAGCCTTTGCTGGCCCAGGCTTAGTTAGTAGTTCGGTTTGTGATTACAGCACCCTTAGTTTTACAAGTGCTGGCGATTCGATATGTACGCCAACTACAACCAAGGGAAGCTATACAACAACTGGGTCATTGCCTAATATTGCAGCTAGTTTTCCTGGCGGTGCAACGATTCCTGCCAGTACAGTCGTAGCAAATGATCTGATTAGTAGCAGCGGTGTCTATGTCGGCAATTTGAATGGTGATTTAACTTTAAATCAGAGTCAACTTGATCCGGGCAAATCAATTATTTTGAAAGTTAGCGGTACGGTAACAATTGCTGGTAACCAAACTTACAACCCAGATAACAATGGTGCTAAATACAAATTTATTTCAGAATTACCACAACTAGTAATCGTTGCTAACAAAATTATTATCAATGATACGGTCACAAATATTGACGGCTGGCTGGTTGCTAATGGAACGGATGGAATAGTAGAGACTTGTAACACTGGTTCATCGACCTATGCTTTATCTGGCGGTCGTGAGCTTACGACTAATAAATGTAGCTCACTTTTGACTGTTAATGGTCCTGTTATCGCTAAGCAACTATGGTTGCGCCGTACAGCTGGTTCTGGTCCTGGAATTGCTAGCGGTGATCCAGCCGAAATCTTCAATTTGCGGGCTGATACTTATCTTTGGACGACTGCTAGGGCTATCAGCAGCAGTCGAATTCAGACGGTTTACGCAACTGAGTTACCGCCAAGATTCTAATATTCAGTTGTATCTTGCTTTTAGTGCTAATGCTTATGTATAATGAAAGGCAATATGGCATTGATTAAAGGATTGGGCGACTTTTTTGCATTAGATATCGGTACTAACGCCGTGCGTGTAGTCCAGCTATCTTCGTCTGGTTCTGGTAATTGGACCTTACAACACTATGGTTATGCCCCTGTTGATGAAAGGGTTACAAGTAGTAATTCAGCTGAAGCCATGCGCCGTCTTGGCGAAGTTATTATGACTGCAGTTGGCCAGAGTGGCATCAAAGAGAAGAACGTAGTTATTGGTTTACCTTCAAGTAAAACATTTACAACCGTTGTTGATGTTCCAGTGATGGGTGAGGCTGAGTTGAAAAGTACGATCAAATATCAAATTGACCAATATATACCAATGGCAATTAATGAGACCAAAGTTGACTGGGCGCTGCTTGGTCAGTCGCTGCATGATCCCAAGCAACAAGAGGTGTTATTAGCTAGCACATCTAATTCATATGCCGAAGAGCGTCTAGAATTTATCGAAGGTCTTGGATTTAACGTTATTGCGGCTGAGCCAGATCCAATCGCTATGGTGCGATCATTGTTACCGACTGATATCCATGATGCTCGATTAATCATTGACGTTGGTGAAAGAGCGACTGATTTAGCCATTACTTTTGGAGATAGTCCACGATTAGTCCGTAATATTCCAACTGGCCTGGGATCGCTTATAAAGGCTGCCGTTCAAAACTTGAATGTCCAAGAAGACCAAGCTCGACAATTTATTCTGAAATTTGGATTGGCTCCAGATAGGCTAGAGGGTCAAGTTTACCGCTCGATCGAGAGTACGCTTGATAATTTTGCAGCTGAATTAGTTAAATCTATTAAATTTTTCCAAACGCGTTATCCAAATACACCTGTTGGTGGCATTTTACTGTCTGGTTTTGCGGCGATTGTGCCACAGTTTGGTGAGTATATTACAGCCAAGACTGGTGTGCCTTCGACTATTGCTAATCCTTGGCAAAAGGTTCGAGTGGCTCAAGCCGATCAACAACAGCTTGGTTCTATTGCCAGTGAATTTGCGACTGTCATCGGTTTAGCCGAAAGGAAGAGTCTGAAATGATTGAAATCAATCTAATTCCTGACGTCAAGCAAGAACTGCTTAGAGCCCAGAGTGTTCGCACTAGAGTGATTGCTGGCTCAGTCTTTATTGGTGTCGCCTCAATCGCTGTAGTGACAATTTTAGCGGTATATGTCTTTACAGTTCAAGCTGTACGTAGTGGTCTAGCTGACACCTCAATCAAACAGGGAAGTAACAAATTAGCTGCTGTTACGGATTTATCAAAAACTTTGACTATCCAAAATCAGTTGACGAAAATATCAGCGTTAAACAGTAGTAAAAATATTGATTCACGCATTTTTGATGTCTTGGGTGCTATTATTCCACCAGCCCCAAATAGTATTCAGATATCTGATCTGACAGTCGACTCTAGCACTGGTAAAGTTACGATTGACGGTCAAGCGACTAACAGTTACGCAGCAGTCGAAGTCTTTAAAAAGACTATCGAAGGCGCGACTTTAAAATATACTGACACTAATAATACCGCTCAACAAATCGCTTTGGCATCGGATATTAGCACGAGTAACACTAGCTACGGTGAGGATACCTCGGGCGCAAAAGTTCTTCGGTTCACATTAAGTTTCATCTACGGTCCTGAATTATTGTCACCAGCATCCAAAAATATTTCGATAGTGATTACGATTGACGGTAACGTGACTGACTCATACCTAGGTCTACCAAAGAGTATCTTTGCTGATCGAGCAACTGATTTAACGGGGGTACAGTAATATGCAACCGACTAATGTAGCTCTTCGTAAGCGTACACAGATCGCCAAGGCTAATCGGGTTATGTTCTTGTGGGTTGCTGGCGTATCAGTGTTATTTGGTGTAGCTTTGGTAGCTGCGATCTTCTTGACGCAAATGTTACTTTATAACGAGAGGGTAATTGCCGAGAAGAACCGAACTGTCACGACATTATCATCAGACAATAATAATATTAAAGCTCTAGAATCTCAGATTCGAGTCTTGGACACTAATCAAGCCTTGATTGATTCAAAAGCCAAGCCAGATGATCAGGCGATTCAAGTAATCTTGGATGCTTTACCGTCAGAGGCTAACTCGTTAGCACTTGGTGCGTCATTACAGAACAAATTACTGGCTGGTATCTCTGGATTGACATTGAATTCACTTCAGGTTGATCCTGTTGTTGGCGTAGAATCATTAAGCAGTAATAATCTAGTCGTAAATGTTTCGCCGATCTTGTCAGCTTCACAGAATAATATCACTTTCCGTTTTTCGGTTAGCGGTACTGATAGCGCCTTGAAACAAGTGCTACAAAACCTTGAGAATTCAATCCGAACCATTAATGTGACCTCATTAAAGATAGAGAGCCAAGGCGCAAGTCGTATATTGAGCGTCGAAGCTCAGGCCTTTTATGAGCCGGCACGAGTCGTACAACTAAGGGATATAACGGTAAAATAAATGAAAAAAACAGATATAGCAATGATAATCCTTATCGCATCAGTCAGCGTGCTGATAGCTTTCTTTGTAGCCAAGGCAGTATTTGGAGATACTTATAACGGTAACGCCAAAGTCAAAACAATCGACAGAATTGATTCGTCAATTGTTGAGCCAAGTCCAGATATTTTCAATAAGAATGCTATTAATCCAGCCGTTCAAGTTAATATTAGTGGAGTTAGCGGTACTTCGACAACTTCCGGAACTCATTAGGGGGTTTAACTATGGCGCTTCTTACCGGTGACATACAAGGCAAGCTTGTTAACCTTTTAGTCAGCGAAGGTCTGGTAAGTGATAATGTCATAAAGGAAGCTAAGGCAACCTCGGCTAAAACCAACAAACCATTAATTGAACTCTTAACTGAACAAAATATAGTTGATGATGAACTTTTAACGCACGCTACGGCTCAAGTTTCGGGCGTACCATATGTTAATTTAACAAATAGTGTGATTGATCAAAGTATTTTGGGATTACTGCCTGAAGATATTGCCGAAAGATTTATGGCAGTACCACTGGCAGAAGTCCAAAATCGTTTAGCAGTCGCTATGATTGACGCTAATAACGTTCAGGCGGTTGATTATTTAGCTAATCGTATCGAGCGTCCACTTAAGGTCTTTATGGCGTCAGAAGCTGGCGTACGCCATGTACTTGATCAATATAAGACCGATTTGACGAGTGTCGGAGTAGCAGCTGAAGCCAGTCAGGCTGAAGCTAGCCAAGATTCTAACCGTGAAGTTAAAACTATCGTTGAAGATTCACCAATTAGCAAGGCTCTGAGTACCATATTAGAATACGCGCTGAAATCACGAGCCAGTGATGTTCATATCGAGCCGCTCGAAAGTGCACTCAAGATTCGTTGTCGGGTTGACGGTATGTTACATGAAATCATGCAATTACCAAAGAGTATCGAACCAGCTTTGGTTAGTCGTATAAAAATTTTATCCAATCTTAAAATTGACGAACATCGTATGCCACAGGATGGTCAATTTACGGTTAATATATCTGGCAAAGAAGTCGATTTACGTATTGCGATTAGTCCAGTTATATGGGGTGAACAAGTAGTGATCCGTATTCTTGATAAATCAGGTAATACGTTTGATATTGAGGCAATGGGTTATGCTGGTCGAGCCTTACGAGCAATTCGCAAGGGCATTAAACGACCGAACGGAATGGTGCTAACATCAGGCCCAACTGGTAGTGGTAAGACCACCAGTCTCTATGCGCTGATCAAAGAAATCAAAAATGACACTGTTAACATTGTGACGCTAGAGGATCCAGTCGAGTACAAGATGAGTGGCATCAATCAAATCCAAGTCAATGCTGATGTTGGACTAACGTTTGCCAGTGGCCTTCGCTCGATCCTTCGTCAAGACCCTGATGTTATCATGGTCGGTGAGATTCGAGATAGTGAAACAGCTAATTTGGCGGTGCAAGCGGCACTAACTGGTCACTTAGTTTTTAGCACATTGCACACCAATAGCGCAGCTGGTGTGCTACCGCGATTATTAGATATGGGCATTGAACCATTTTTGATTGCTAGTACCGTCAATACAATTATTGGTCAGCGTTTAGTTCGTCGTGTTGCTGCAAAACGTGAGGTTTATCAATCAAATCCGATTGAGACTCAGAACATTTTGTCGACAATTGGTCATCTGTTACCAAAGACTCAAGCTGATGTTGCTAGAATTTCTGCAGATTTAGGCTATAAAAGCTTGCCTCTAGCTGGTCAAAGCGCTTATACTTTAGTTAAGGGCGTTGATAGTCCTCAGGCTCCAGCATCAAAAGGCTATAGTGGCCGCGCTGGACTTTATGAGGTAATGGATGTTACCCCCGAAATTCAGGACTTGATAGTCAGACGGGCAACAAGTGCTGAAATCCAGCGTAAAGCTCAAGAGCAGGGTATGGTGACTATGCGCCAAGACGGTTATCTAAAAGTTTTACAGGGCATTACAACTATTGAAGAAGTAAATCGTGTGACGTCGGATACGGCATAAGAAGGGTGAGATAAATGAATAACCAGGAATTAAGAATCGAAATACTACTAGAAGAAGTGATTCGCAAGCGAGCTTCGGACTTGCATCTTCAGGTCGGTCTACCGCCAATGCTGCGTATTGACGGCTCTTTGATGCCTATTATCGGTTTTAATCAACTTGATGAACAAACGGTTGAGTCACTGGTTTTTGCGATTCTTGACCAAGATCAGCGCCAGATTCTATTGAAAGACAAGGAATTTGACTTTAGCTTTGCCTTTGGCACACTTGGACGCTTCCGTGTGAACGCTTATCACGAACGTGGTAATTTGGCGGCAGCCCTAAGGTTAATTCCTAATGAGATTAAAACAGTCACCGAGCTTGGTTTACCTAATGTTGTTATGGGCTTTGCTGATTATCCACGCGGTTTAATTTTGGTTACTGGTCCAACCGGTAGTGGTAAATCGACGACATTGGCAGCGTTAGTCGACAAAATAAACAGCGAACGATCACAGCATATTATTACGATCGAGGACCCAATCGAATTTACGCATAAGTCTAAAAAGTCGGCTGTAGTTCAGCGTGAAGTTCACTATGACACCTATAGTTTTAGCGCGGCCTTGCGTTCAAGTTTGCGCCAAGACCCAGACGTAGTTTTAATTGGTGAGATGCGTGACCTCGAGACGATCAGTGCGGCTATTACGATCGCCGAGACTGGACACTTGGTGTTTGCGACCCTACACACCAACAGTGCGTCGCAGTCCATCGATCGTATGATTGACGTATTTCCACCTCATCAGCAACCACAAATTCGGGCTCAGTTGTCCAATATTTTGATGGCGATTTGTTCGCAACGTCTAATCCCAGCTATTGGTGGTGGGCGAGTTGCAGCGGCTGAGGTTTTGATTGCCAATCCGGCTGTCCGTAACATTATTCGCGAAGGTAAAGCTCATCAGCTTGATGCTGTTATTCAAACTGGTGCTGATCAAGGCATGCAGACAATGGACCGTACTTTGGTTAACCTAGTTCAAAGCGGTACGGTCACTTATGATAATGCTCGTGAAGTAGCCGTCGATTTGGCTGAGTTTGAAAGGTTAATGCGAGGCTAATCAATGAAAAAATTCAACTATGAGGCTCGCGATCAAGCTACAAATAAGATCTCTAAGGCGACTGTACAGGCTGATTCTGAGAGCGCCGCTGCTAAATTGTTGATTAACCAAGGCTTTACACCATTAAGTATCAAAGAGCAAAACGATACCGAAAACCTTTTCGCTCGTTTAGCTGGCAAAATCATGACCAAAGACAAAATTGTCTTTACTCGTCAATTAGCGACTTTGATCGGTGCTGGTTTACCGCTTGCCCAAAGTTTGAATACAGTACTTGAACAGACCGAGAACAAAAAGTTGCAATCTATCATTCAAGAAATAACAGCATCAGTTGAGGGTGGCAAGACTCTATCTGAATCGTTCTCTAAACATCCGACCGTATTCGATCCAGTCTTTCTGGCTTTGATTGGTGCTGGTGAATTGTCGGGTACGCTTGATGATGCCTTACAACGGGTGGCTAATCAGCAAGAAAAAGACGCGGCGATTGCTAGCAAAATCAAAGGCGCGCTGACTTATCCAGTTATTGTTTTAGTTGTTATCTTTGGAGTTATGGCCTTCATGCTATTTACTGTTGTGCCTCAAGTCGAAAAGTTATATCACGATCTCAAGATGCAACTACCGTTTTTGACTCAAATCATGGTTAGCGCTGCTAAATTTCTGTCGAGTTTTTGGTGGTTGGTCATCATCATCGTTGCAGTTGCTGTTTATTTCTTTATACAATACCTTAAAACCGACACCGGTCGTAAGATGAGCGATAAATTTAAACTGACAGTGCCAATCTTTGGTCAAATGTTTAGAAAATTATATATGGCCCGCTTTGCTCGGACTGGCCAAACTTTGCTTAGTACAGGTGTTAGTATGCTAGATATGCTCAAGATTACATCTCAGGCAGTGAACAATGAAATTATTAAAAAGAGTATTATCAGAGCTGCCGATAAGGTAAAGGGCGGCAAGGCATTATCAGCTTCGCTCCAGTCAGAGGATTACATTTTGTCATTAGTACCGCAAATGATCAAAATTGGTGAACAGTCAGGACGTATCGACGAGATGATGGGCAAGACAGCTCAAGTCTATGAAGATGAGCTTGACGAACAGATTAGGACGATCTCAACTTCGATTGAACCTATCTTGATGGTGGTCTTAGCAGTCGTAGCTGGTGGTATGGTGGCGGCCATATTACTGCCGATCTATAGTCTGGTTAATGGCATCAACGTCTAGACAACGCCTAAGCCATAGAGTAATATAAACTTAAGCGTTAAACCGCAATTAACTAGTAAATTGATACGAAAGGTGGAAAAACTCTTGTGAACATTCATCGAAAAGATAAAGGCTTTACAATCATTGAGGTTGTTTTGGTACTGGCAATCGCTGGACTTATATTCTTGATGGTATTTATTGCACTACCAGCTTTACAGCGTGCTCAGCGTGATCAACAGCGCAAGAGCGACCTAACTCGTGTTGGAGCAGCATTGGTCACCTATAAAACTAATAACAGAAATAGTTTGCCGGCTAATACAAATGCAGCTTGGGCGTCATTTGTTAGCCAATACCTAACGCCAACCGCTTCAGACACCTTCGTCGATCCATTAGGTGCAGCAGCTGGTTCGAATGCTACAACTTATACTATGACGACTAATAACAGCGTAGATTCGCCAGTAACAGGTGATTCAAATAATTTTAATAACTCGACTCAGAATATAATTTATTTCTCTGAGGGCTACACTTGTGGAACTGGCGGCGCGATCGTAGCAGCTGGTAGCAGAACAGTCGCTTTACGTATGTATCTTGAAGGCGGTGGCATCGCTTGTGCTAATAACTAGTCTTTGACACGACTTTCTAAACCCACCTTATCACTAAGGTGGGTTTTATTTTGCATAGCTAACTGATATGATAAAGCGTATGCATATTGATAGTTTTGTTATATATCTAGGATTGATTTTGGTTGGACTTTGTATGGGCAGCTTTGCGGGCGCGTCAGTTTGGCGTTTGCGGGCGCGTCAATTAGTTCAAGACAAATTAAGAGGTGAGACTATTGATAAAAAAGAGTATGATAGCCTAAAAAAACTTACCAAGAAGTCGATTATTAATGATCATTCTGAATGTTTACATTGTTCTTATCAATTACAATGGTATGATCTGATACCGTTAATTAGCTGGCTATCGTTAAAAGGCAGATGTCGAAAATGTCACAAGCCAATTGGTTGGTTTGAGCCAACAATTGAGCTTAGCGTTGCCGCGTTGTTTGTTATATCTTATACTTTTTGGCCTTACTTGCTTGGTAGTGGAATAGGACTGGCTCGTTTGATTATTTGGCTTGTAGCTATCGTCGGTCTAGCTATTTTATTCGCCTATGACAAAAAATGGTTCTTATTGCCCGACCCAATCAGCTATTTCATTATCGGTATTGGAGCCTTAAACTCTTTATTAATAGTCCTGGCGGCTCAAGATAAACTGGCGTCTCTTGTTAGTGTTATTGGTTCAGCGCTGATTTTGAGCGGCTTATACCTATCTTTGTATATATTTTCGCACGGTAAGTGGATTGGCTTTGGTGATATCAAGCTGGGTCTAGGCCTGGCGCTTTTATTGGCCGATTGGCAGTTAGCATTTATCGCACTATTTGCTGCCAATTTAATCGGCTGCATTATTGTACTGCCAGCCATGATAATGGGCAAACTAAAAGGTGATTCGCATGTTCCGTTTGGGCCACTATTGATAGCCGGTACGGCGGTTGCGCTTTTGGCGGGTGGTCATCTGATCCGCCTGTATATTTCTTACCTAGTTTAGCGCTGTGTGACTGATCTGCTTATGCTATAATCATTGGTAATGAAGCCTGATAGCAAAGCCGGTTTTACAATCATTGAAACGATGCTTTTTCTTGGTATCACCGGTCTATTAATCATGGGGGTTTTAGCTGGTACTGGTACGTCGATCAATATTCAACGTTATCGAGATAGTATCACGTCACTGCAAGCCTTTTTTCAACAACAGTATTCGGATGTTAGTAATGTTAGTAACGATAGTCTAAGTAATGCTTGTTATGGTGACGGCAGTACGGATAATCCACGTGGTCAATCGGACTGTGTGATCTTGGGCCGCTATATAACCACTACAAATGACAACCATATATTATCTGTAAAAAGTGTAATTGGGTCTATACCAGCAGATTCCAGTGGTGCGACTAATGATCTTATGTCATTGCAACAGTATCGTCTTCAGGTATCGCCTATAGCAGCTAATAATTATGAGATAGAGTGGGGATCGTCAGCTGTGATGCCTGGTTCCGATACGCCCGCATCATTCTCGGTGTTGATAGTTCGGTCGCCACTTAGTGGTATATTGCGTACATTTATCGATCCGACCAAAACCGTAATTGATAGTAATGTTGCCACGCTTGTCAGTCAAACAGCTTTGGAACAATCTGCTAAGGTTTGTGTCAACTCTAATGGGCTATTCGCCGGTAACAAGATGGCAGTTCTGATAAATGCCGCCACAACTAGTGCTAGTGGTATTGAAACATTAGGAGGTGATAGCGGATGCTAAACCTCGTGCGCCAAAAATCACGTGGCGACACTCTGATTGAGGTGCTATTTGCTACAGCGACTTTTAGCCTTGTTGCAGTTGGTGGCTTGGCGGTTATGAACCAGGGGACAGCCGCTTCACAGCGGGCTATCGAAATTACCTTGGTTCGCAATGAAATAGACGCTCAGGCTGAGACATTGCGTTTCTTGAATGCCTCATATATCGCCGCCTATCAAGCTGGTATTAGTGATTACGGAACCAATACACCGGCCGGGCAGTGGCAATTGATGCACGATAGCATTATCGCGACTGGAGCGGTGTCAGCATCGCCGTTTGGTGCGGTCGGTTTATCTTGTCCAACGCCGACTCAGGGCAGTTTTATTCTAAATGCCAAGAATGCGACTTTTGTAGCGCCAACTGATGATAAATTAGCACCATCTCAAACATTTGCTCAAGTTAACTACGCCGAAATTAGCGGCCAGCCGGTCGTTTCGTCGGCTAATGGTATTTGGATTGAGGCTGTCAGATCGGCAACAGTTGCAGCTAATAATCAGGTTAATACTGGCTACATTGATTTTAATATTCGGGCTTGTTGGGAAAGTTCTGGTCAAGCGACGCCAGCAACTATCGGCACGATCGTGAGGTTGTATGAACCGCGTGGATAAGAGTCGAGGCTTTACTCTAATTGAATTAATGTTAGCCATGAGTTTTGTTTCTATGCTCTTAGTGGCTATTGCGTTAACTGTTATTCAGATCGGCAATATCTACAACCAGGGTTTGACATTAAAAGACGTTAATCAAGCTGGGCGATCGCTGACTAGTGAATTACAAAGGAGCATTGCTCAAATTGCTCCGTTTAATATTAACCCAGGCATTGGTAGTCGCTATATTGTCCAAGATTGGGGTGGACGATTGTGTATAGGTCAGTACAGCTATATTTGGAATTATGGCGATGCTCTTAAAAATAATGATAGCGCAAGGTTAAATATCTATTCAAATTCTAATAATCAAATTCGTTTTGTCAAAGCGGTTGATCCAAACGCTAGTTACTGTATTGAATCATCGAAAAAGATTGATTCAACGACGGCAACCGAACTGCTTAATGTTGGTGAACACGATTTGGCAATTCATAACTTCACAGTCAGCACCAACAATTCAGCGAGTGATAGTAAAACTGGTCAGCAAATGTATAGCATTGAATTCTTTATTGGCACTAATGACCAAAATGCATTAACAACTAGTGCCAGTACAAACAATGTGATGTGCAAGCCGCCAGATCAACCTGGGGCTGATCCGGCATATTGTTCGATTAATCAGTTTGATATAGTAGCGCGAGCCGGTAACTCATTTCAATAAAGGAGTATGAAAGATGATAAAAAATAGATTACAACAACGTGGCGCCGTATCATTATTTATCGTTGTCTTTTCGGCGTTACTCATCACAGTGGTGGCAATTAGCTTCGTCGGCATTATGATCCAGGACCAACAACAGGCCAGTACGACTGATTTGTCACAAAGTGCCTATGACTCAGCTCAGGCTGGTGTCGAAGATGCTAAGCGCGCCTTGATTCGTTATCAAAATATGTGCAGTAGTGATAGTAATTGCGTGGTTAATTCAAAGATTAATTCATCTACCTGTAATACTGCAGTTGAAGAATTAAGTGACGTCAAAGATGTCGCCGCGTCATCATCGAACGGGGAAGTGGCGGTTCAAACTGGCGGCTCTAACTCGCTTGACCAGGCTTATACTTGCGTAAAGGTTGATCTGAATACGGTTGACTATCTTGGTTCATTATCAGCCAATAAGCTAAATGTTATTCCATTAAATAGCGTCAGCCAATTTGATACAGTTCAGATACAATGGTTTAGTTCTAGTGACTTAAGCTCCAGCACTAATTTTGACGTTGATTTGCAGGATCCAACTCAAGGCGTGCCACTTTTGGCGCAAAATTCTTGGAAGCAGAATCGACCAGCAATTATGCAGGCACAATTAGTACAATTTGGCAGTAATGGTTTTACATTAAGTGACTTTGACAGCAAAAACGGATCAGGCCAAAGCAATGCCAATACGTTGTTTCTATACCCATCAGGTAAGACTGGCATAGTTAGTTCTAATATCGATACGTTTGTTCTTGGAGATAGGGATATTCGACGGACTCCGACGGGCGCGCCATTACAAGTTACTTGCTCAGGTAATTTAGCGACTGGTGGCTATGCTTGTAACGTTAAATTAACTTTGCCAGAGCCAATTGGTGGAGGTGATCGAACCGCCTTTTTACAACTTAATGCTTTATATAATAATTCTAGTTATCGAATAACACTTTTGAATGGCGCAGCACCAACTCCAGTTAAATTTAACGCTGTTCAACCAGAGGTCGATTCGACCGGTCGAGCAAATGATTTGTTCAGACGAATTAAGGCAAGAGTAACCTTATCTGACCTGAATTTCCCTTATCCGCAAGCGGCTGTTAACGTTGTCGGTAGCCTTTGTAAAGATTTTATCGTGACTGATAATGTAGCTGACTACAAAGCTGGCAGCTGTACTCCATAGTAACCAGTTAGTGCTATTTAGTTGTATCGCTATGAAATTTTTCGTGTACTTCACGAAGGTGTTTGTCTGTCACATGCGTATAAACTTGAGTAGTGATTATGCTGCTGTGGCCTAACATTACCTGAACACTACGTATATCGGCACCATTCATTAATAGGTCAGTCGCAAAGCTATGACGCATTGTATGTGGGCTGACGTGTTTTGTTATGCCGGCTAATCTAGCATATTTACTAATGATACGTTGAATACTGCGTGCGCCTAATCGACGGTAATCTCCGCTGTTGGTGGCCTCGTTGTTGTGGCTGTAACTAACAAACAGCGGCGGTAGGTTGTCGATTCTGGATTGTAAGTAAGCTTGAACGTTTGAGCTGGCGCTCTCACTAATAAATACTGGTCGATCTTTTTGGCCTTTACCACGAACTGTGAATTCGCGTCGAGTTGTATTGATATGATCGCGATCCAGATTAACTAATTCAGATACGCGTAGCCCACTTGAAAAAAGTAGTTCAACGATAGCACGATCACGCAGACCGGTCTCATCATTGGTATCAATTTGATCAATCAGACGTTCAACCTCATCATAATGTAAAAAGGTTACTTGTTTGCGTGATACCTTTGGCAGTTCAATTTTTTCTGGTGACAAACTAGCTATATTGCGCTTGGAAAGGTAGGTCAAGAATCCGCGCAGGGCAATAAGGTGGTAGCTTTGGGTTATCGTCGATAATTCGTCGCCGTTGTTATTTTTGTAACGGCTGAGCCATAGTCTGTACTTACGCATTATCTCGGGTGTAATTTTATCAACAATAATATCATCAGTGAATTCGATAAATCGCTCTAGATACAATGTGTAATTCTCGGCGGTATGAGCTGAACGACCACCTTCGACTTCAAGATGCTCGATGTAGTCAAGTATTAATTCCGACATATACATATGTTATTAGCATAGCCTAAAATGCCCGTATAGCGTAATTATTATAATGACAAGCGTTCTTGCATCATATCGGTTATAATATAAATAATAAAAATAAGGAGAATATAATGGCAGGTTTTGAAAGAACATTAATCATATTAAAACCCGACACATTGCAGCGCGGTCTAGTAGGCGAGATTGTAACTAGATTTGAACGTGCAGGCTTAAAAATTATTGCCATGAAGATGGTTGCTCCGGACGAAGAACATTTCCATAAACACTACGAGAATATTAGTAAATTAATCAGTCGATGGGGTAAAGAAATCTACAATGTGACACTATCCCAGATGACAGAAGCCCCAGTTATTGCTTTTGTACTTGAGGGTATTGAAGCTGTGTCTTACGTTCGTAAACTAGTTGGTTCGACTGATCCTAAAGAATCAGCTCCCGGCACGATAAGGGGTGACTATACTCACGTAACGCGCGGATATACTAACCCGATCGGTGCAACATTGCCTAACATTTTACATGCCTCTGGCAACGTAGAAGAAGCTACCCAAGAGATTGCATTATGGTTCAAGGATGACGAGATTTACGATAATTACGATACGGCGCAAGGTCCAATTGTTCGCGGCCGTATACCAGTTTCCAAGAAAAAATAACCAAAACCACGCCACAGACGTTATAATAGGGGTTGCGCCTCGGTAGCTGTACCATGTCGAATGACGTGGCAACTGGTGAGGTATATAATACAATTCACGCCTCGGTAGCTCAACTGGATAGAGCAGATCCGTCCTAAGGATAAGGTTGTAGGTTCAACTCCTGCCCGGGGCACCAAATCCGTCAATCTAAAGAGGTAAATATGGCTAAAAATGAAGTCAAAGACAAACCGCCACTAGATTTTGTTGGCCAACGCGAGGGTGAAAAACTACTATTTGTCTTTCGCCGCCATATAGTTGCAATGCGCAAAGGTTTTTATTTATTGTTAATTCCTCTTGTTATAACTTCTTTGCCAACACTGATTTGGGGCTATAATCCTGAACTATCATTATTGCCAGTCGCTGGGCTTTCTGTTGGATTAATTCTTTTTTCTTATCACTTTATTTTATGGTATTTTACGATCTATATTGTGACCGATCAAAGGATCAGACAGGTGACTCAGAGTGGTCTATTTGGCAAAGATGTGATTGAGCTGCGTCTGTCCAAGATCCAAAACATAAGCTATAATATACCAGGATTAAATGGAGAAATATTTAAGTTTGGTACCATTGTTATTCAGACATTCGTAGGTGATCTGGTGATCCATAACGTCGAACATCCCGATGAAATTTATAATAAATTGCAAGACGCTGTCAATAATGTTATCGAAACTCAAACGGAACGCAATGAAAAAGCTATTGAATAAATTAATTAAACGCAATCAAGCGCCGCTGCCGAATCGTATTACAAGTGATACGGTGGCTCAACATCGTGAGCAAATTCTGGCCGGTGGCCGAAAATTTAAGTATCCTATTCAGTATGCACGTCATAAATTAGTAATTAACGCGATTATAATTAGTGCCGTATCTTTGACAGTTGCTGTCTTTATAAGTTGGTGGCAGTTATATCCAGCCCAAAATACCAGTGAATTTATGTATCGAATTACTAAATTTATACCTGTTCCAGTTGCCACGGTTGATGGTCAACCAGTTTTATATAGTGACTATTTAATGAAGTACCTTAGCTCGGTTCATTATCTTGAGCAAAAGGAGCAATTGAGCTTGAAAACTGATGATGGCAAAAGACAAATCGAATACGTCAAGCAGCAATCGATGCAAGATGCCATCGCTGACGCCTATGCTGTGAAACTTGCTAAAAATATAGGCATAACAATTAGCCCAAGCGAACTCCAGGGCTTTTTAAAGTCTCAGCGCCAATCAAGTAGTGGTGAAATTTCGGAACAAACCTACAACGCTGTTATATTGGACTATTATGGTTGGACTCCAGAAGAGTATAGCCATGCAACTGAAAAAAAACTACTTCGTCAGAAGGTTGCTTTTGCTATCGACAAAGGCGCCCAGAGTGTCGTTAACAGTCTAACTGATAACCTAAAGGCTAATTCAGGTGCAGATTTCAAGTCATTGGCGACTTCGACTGCAGAACAGTCCGGCGTAAAAGCTGTCTACGGTGTATCAGGCTGGGTTCCAAAAGACAACCAAGACGGCGGCTTGGCGGCCGAAGCGATTAAATTAGCTAAACTCCAGGTTTCACCAGTTATTAAATCAACGATCGGTGATGGTTATTATTTCATTAGACTATTAGATATCAATGACAGCCAAGTGAGCTATGAATATATAAAGATACCGCTAACGGCATTTACGAATTCTTTGAATAGCATAGTTAACACTAATAAAGTTGATAAATATATAAAAGTTTAGTTCTTAATTGTATAGGGGGTAAAAATGTTCGAGCTACCAAGTTTAAATTATGATTATGAGGCACTGAGTAGATCAATAAGTGGTGATGTCATGAGATTTCATCACGATAAGCATCATCAGACATATGTCGATAAGTTAAATGCCGTGATCGAGGCTAATCCTGAAATCAAAGGCAAAACTGTCGAGTATCTTATTACTAATGTTGGTTCTTTTTTACCATCGATCCAAACGGCAATTCGAAATCACGGTGGTGGTCATTATAACCACAGTTTTTTCTGGCTATGTATGTCGCCGAATGGCGGCGGCGAGCCCAAGGGCGAGGTTGCTCAGCTAATTCAAGCCAAATATGGTGATTTTCAGAGTTTTGTTGATGAATTTACAGCACGAGCATTAGGGGTTTTTGGCAGTGGTTGGGTTTGGTTGCAGCCTAATGGAGATATTATAACAACAGCTAATCAAGATACGCCGATCGCACAGGGGCTTGATTCACCTTTGCTTTGTCTTGATGTTTGGGAACATGCTTATTATTTGGATTACAAGAATCGACGCGATGATTATATCAAGTCGTGGTGGAATGTAGTGGACTGGGATTCTGTCGCCAAACGTTACTCTGAGCGCTAGTCGTGTATACTAGATAGCGCATGAAACTATCTGATTACAATTATGACTTACCAGATTCACTTATAGCTACTGAACCGCCAAAAGTCCGCGGGACATCTCGTTTGTTGGTTTTAGACCTTCAAACAGGTGCTATTTTAGATAAAAAATACGCCGACATCGCTGATTTTCTTGTCGCCGGTGATTTACTAGTTCTAAACGATACTAGAGTCATCAAGGCTCGACTAAAAGCTATTAAGGACAATGGCGCTCAGCGTGAAATTATCTTATTGGAAAAACATAGTTTTGATAATGATTGGCATCGCCACAGGGTTTTATATCGACGTAAATTGAATGTTGGTGATAAATTACAAGTTGGCGCGGCGCAATTGATAGTTGAAGAGATTCAAGGTGATGGGTTAGCGATTATTCGCAGCAGCCAAGACTTACTTGAATTGGCCGAGATTTACGGCGAAGTTCCATTGCCGCCATACATGCATCGAGACGCTACCGCACTTGACGTTGAGCGCTACCAGACAATCTGGGCCGATGAGCAAGGTTCTGTGGCCGCTCCAACTGCCAGTTTGAATATGACTGACGATATTCTTGATGCCTTGCGCGTTAGGGGTGTTAAAGTTGCTTACATAACACTACATGTTGGGCTAGGGACATTTTTACCGATTCGGACTGATCTTATCGAAGACCATCACATGCATCAAGAACATTTTGATATACCAAAGCTAACCGTAGAGGCGATTCAATCCGCCAAAGCTGGCGGTAAGCGTGTGGTAGCACTTGGAACAACCGTGGCTAGGACTCTTGAGTACGCTAATGATTCAATCAGCCAATCACCAGCAAATATCTCTGGCGAAGCTGATATCTTTATTTATCCTGGTTATAGATTCAAGACGATTAACGGCTTGCTGACAAACTACCATGCACCTAAAAGTACAGTTTTAATGTTGACGGCGGCTTTCGCGGGCTGGGATAAATTATTACCAGCCTACAATCATGCGATTGCGGAAGGCTATCACTTTTTTAGCTATGGCGACTCAATGCTGATATTATAAATAAGATGAAACAAGCCTTGAAATTCTCTGTTATTAAACAACTCGACGGCACCTTAGCCCGTACTGGCCTGATCGAGACACCACACGGCAGTATAGAAACGCCAGCTTTTATTGTTGGCGGTACCAAGGCGACAGTCAAAACTCTAACACCCGATCAAGTGGCTGCACTAGGCGGTCAATCGATATTAGTGAACACTTATCACTTAATGTTACGTCCTGGCGCTGATATTATGGCGGCGGCTGGTGGTGTTAATAAATTTATGAATTGGGCTAAGCCAACCTTTTCAGATAGTGGTGGTTTTCAGATATTTTCACTCGGTATGGCTTATAAAAAGGGGATTGATGCAACTAGCCACAGTGAAAAGGGCGACGCTTTGCAGGCAGTACATTCTTCGTCTCAACTAGCCAAAGTAACGGATGATGGTGCGCATTTTAGGTCGCAAATCAATGGCGATAAACTTTATATGACCCCAGAAAGTTCAATGGAATTGCAGCATAAAATCGCCGCTGATATTCACATGGCTTTTGATGAGTTAACTTCGCCATTAGCTGGCCGCGAATATATAAAAAAAGCGATGGATCGAACCCACGCTTGGGCAATTCGATCATTAAAACGTCATCAAGAACTAAATGACGAGCATTTATCGCGCGGTGAAAATTTACAGGCATTATTTGGTGTTGTTCAGGGTGCTCGTGAGGAAGACCTTCGTCAAGAAAGTGCTAAATTCCTTGGTGAGCGTGATTTTGATGGCTATGGTATTGGTGGGGTGTTTGAGCCAGAAGAAATAGCAAATACCGTCAGATGGGTTAATGAAATCCTACCAAATGACAAACCGCGCCATCTTTTAGGTATGGGCGCACAGCCGGCCGATCTTTTCCTTGGGGTGCAATATGGTATTGATACGTTTGACTGCGTGGCGCCGACTAGACAAGCTCGTAATGGTGCTCTTTTTACCTATGATGGCCGAATAAATATCAAAAATAGCGGCTACTCACAAGATTTTACTCCTATTGATAAAGATTGTGATTGCTATACTTGCCACAATTTCACTCGTGCCTATGTTCGCCATTTATTCATGGCAGACGAGATATTAGGGCTGACATTGGCCAGTATTCACAATGAGCGGTTTGTGGTACGAACAGTCGACTCTATTCGGGACAGTATTAATGACGGTAATTTCTTTGATTATAAGAAAAAGTTTTTAGAACGCTATTATGGGGTTGAGAGGGCGCAAGATTTTTTGAAATAAAAATGACCCATCCTATGGATGAGTCGTTTTTATTGGCGGGCCCGGCCGGATTTGAACCGGTGATCTCCTCCGTGACAGGGAGGCGTGATAACCACTACACTACGAGCCCGTATTGCGGTGAACTTTAGGTATGATAGCAGTTTTTATCTCTTGGCGCAACTACGAGCAGGCGTTTATTTTGTTGTTCTTGAGTGTTATAATAATTCATGTTCAACTGAGTGCCGCTGTAGCTCAGCTGGTAGAGCGGCGCTTTCGTAAAGCGTAGGTCTCCGGTTCAAATCCGGACAGCGGCTCCACAAATTGATTCGGCGCAGCATTTTACTATATATGAAAGAAATTATTTTAAATTCACTGAAAGAATTTGTCGCCAATAGGTATCTTTTGGTTTTAGTCTCAATCTTAATTCTAGAATCTTTAATATTTGCCATCGGTATCAGTTTTTCTATTCACCCAGGCTTATTCAATCCAACGTCTCACTATTCGGCCTTTGGGTACCAAAACATTTATACCGATCAGTGGTACTATCTGTTCGTATTCGTAGCTTTTGGACCGATTGTCGCGCTATTGCATTCCATTATTGCCATCAAGGTACTTGTCGTCAAAGGACGGCCGCTAGCTGTTATGTTTGTCTGGCTGGGAATCAGTATCGTATTTTTAGGTTGGATTACGGCATTAGCCGTGATAGGCTAGGCTCATGATTGATCTTGAGATACCGGTTGGAAAGCGAACCCTCAAATATCGTTTACTCGAGATGTTGCCTGCAACTCTCAGCTATGGTGCGTTTGTACTACTAATAGTTTTGTCATTAATAAGTCCAACTTTAGCGGCTATCTATCTACTGTTAGTTGTTGTAACTCTATTGGTCAAAGCCGTCGGCATATCTACGCACATGATATTAGGCCAAAATAAATTAGCGGCAGCGCAAAAAGTTGATTGGCAAGCTAGATTAGCCGATCTTGAGACACCGCTATCTTCTTATAACAGATTGCGCCGTCACCATTCAGAGGTGTTTGAAGCGATGATTCATACCGATAATTTACGTTTAATAAAGGCCGATCCTGAATCCTTCCCAAAGCCATCGCAGATTTACAATGCGGTTATAATTGCTACCTACAATGAATCCTATGAGGTTCTAGCTACAACTATTGAGTCGCTGATTAGAACTACTTATGACAAAAAAAGAATTATCCTGGTAGTCGCCTATGAGCAACGAGGTGGCGCAGCTATTAAACACACAGCAGAAAGATTAAAGACTGAATTTGGTGACAAATTCCACGCTTTTCATCTTGTCGAACATCCTCAAGATCTACCCAATGAAGTAATTGGTAAAGGCGCTAATATAACCAACGCCGGCCGTTTTTTAAAGGTGTGGCTCAAAGATAAAAAGATTGCATACAAGGATGTCATAGTGACGACACTCGATAGCGACAACCGGCCTCATCCGACTTATTTTGATTATGTAACCTATGAATATATTGTTCACGAAGATCGTAAGCATTTGGCATATCAACCAGTTTCATTATTTTTAAATAATATTTGGGATGTTCCAGCGCCAATGAGGGTAGTTGCAACTGGCAACTCCTTTTGGAATATCATTAGTTCGATGCGTCCACACACCTTACGTAATTTTGCCTCGCATTCTCAATCAATGGATGCCCTGGAAGAGATGGACTTTTGGAGTACGCGCACGATTGTCGAGGACGGCCATCAATATTGGCGAAGTTATTTTTATTTCAACGGCAATTATTCGGTCATACCTTTATATGTGCCGATTTACCAGGATGCCGTGTTGTCTGATACTTACGCCAAGACCTTAAAGGCTCAATTTATTCAATTACGACGATGGGCCTATGGTGCGACCGATATAGCTTATGTTGCCTCCCATGTGTTCTCTCGTGAACGAAATGTACCGCTTTCAGGAGGCATTGCAAGGCTTCTGAGGCTAATTGATGGTCACGTAACACTTGCTAGTGTATCTGTCTTAGTTGCGATTGGTGGCTGGGTGCCGCTATTAATCAACAGCGAGGCGGCTCGTAGTATCACAGCCCATCAATTACCAGATGTAATTAGCGTACTTCAAAATGTAGCGTTGATCGGAATCGTCTTAACGGTTTTCTTGGCTTTCAAAATGCTACCACCGCGGCCTGCGCATTACAAAAGGCATCGTACATTCGGAATGGTTGCACAGTGGGTACTGATGCCGTTTACGGCCATCGCTTATAGCTCGGTGTCGGCCTTATATTCCCAGGGCCGTTTATTCTTGGGACGTTACCTTGATAAATTTGATGTTACAGATAAAGCTACACGTCAATCAATCACTGATGCCAAACTCGCCAAAGAGCAGCGACCGGCTACTAAATAAGATCACCGTAATTTACGCTGTAGGTAATTAATATAAATAGCACTCCGCTTGGTTGCGGAGTGCTATTTATATTGAATTAGGTCTTTATAGAGTACGGATACGTACTTCGCGTTTTACTTCTTGTAGGGTTTTATTATACTCAAAACCAAGACTGAATCGTTCGAGTTGGGAGATGCCGTTAATGGTTTGTATCTGTTGCTTATGAGCCATGTCTTAATATTAGCATAAGTGTTAACATATGTCAATGGAACAGAAGTGTTAGCATTATGTGTGTCATGATATATAGATAGTGAAGTTAGCTATTATGTTTGGGTGGAAAACTTTTGGACAATGTGGGTAACTAGATAATATAAAAACTCACCACTGTTAATGGTGAGTTTAATGGTCTAAATGGTGGGTCCTAAAGGATTCGAACCTTTCACCTCCACAACGTCAATGTGGCGCTCTAGCCAAATGAGCTAAGGACCCTTGTACTTATTTAGAATACCAAAATAGAGGTGTTAGCGCAATAATATGATATTATATAAATGAACTATGACGTGATCCAACTAATCATCGAGTTCCGCGGGGAGTGGTAATGTGCGATAACGTTACTTCATAAGCGTCCTGTGATTAGCAGGAAAGTCCGGTGGAACCACCCGATTACAAGGGTCCGAGACATGCGATATATAGATTTAAATAAAACTTTAAATTTAGCCATCGCATGTTTTTGTTTTATCAAATTAAATAAGGAGCAGTGCAATGAACGAAGACCAACTACATATAATGCGACATAGTTTGGCACACATTACGGCTGCTGCGGTCCAGCGTCTATGGCCGAATGCAAAATTTGGCGTTGGTCCAACAGTTGATAATGGTTTTTACTATGATATCGACTTGGGCGACACTAAAATATCCGAAGCCAACTTTCCAAAGATCGAGAAGGCAATTCGCGGAATTGTCGAATATGGTGATAATTTTGAAAAGATTGATATGCCGATTGATCAGGCTATCCAGTGGGCTAAAGATAACAATCAGCCTTACAAAGAAGAGTTATTAAACGACTTAAAACGCGCCGGTACAACAGTTGCCAAAGATTTAGACATGGATGAGATTGGTGTGGCGACAGACGGGCAATCGGTGGTCGAGACTGTAACTTTTTACAAAAATGGTAATTTCATGGATTTGTGTCGTGGTCCACATATAGCTAATACTAAAGACGTTGGTGCTTTTAAATTAATGCGCGTCGCCGGTGCTTATTGGCGCGGCAAAGAAACTAATCCACAAATGCAACGACTTTATGGCGTAGCTTTTGCCTCGCAAGTTGAACTAGATGAATATTTAGAACGACTCGAACAAGCTAAATTACGCGATCATCGCAAATTAGGCAAAGAATTAGATCTGTACACCTTGTCGCCGCTAGTTGGTGCTGGTTTGCCGCTATTTACGCCACGCGGAACAGTGCTGCGGGAAGTTGTTAGCCAATATTCGAATCAGTTACGTCAAGCACATGGTTTTCAAAAAGTTTGGACACCACATATTACTAAAAAAGAGCTATATGAGACTTCAGGTCACTGGGAAAAATTTGGTGAGGAGTTGTTTTTAGTCACCAGCCAAGAGACTAGTGATAGCTTTGTCCTAAAGCCGATGAATTGCCCTCATCATGGTCAGATTTTTGCTTCACGCTCACGTAGCTATAAGGAGATGCCGGTTAGGTACTTGGAAACAACAACTGACTATCGTGACGAAAAAACAGGTGAGTTAGGTGGTTTGAATCGCGTTCGGGCTCTAACACAAGATGATAGCCACGTATTTTGTACAACCGAACAGATACAGTCCGAGATTAATAATTTACTGGCTAGTGCCCGTGAATTATATGGATCATTTAATATGCCACTTCGCGTCAGGCTATCTTATCGTGATGAAGGTAATGGATATTTAGGTGATTTATCATTATGGGAATCGGCACAAGCACAGTTGAAGTCTGCGGTTATTGCCAACGGTTTGGAATATTTTGAAAAGACTGGCGAAGCGGCCTTTTATGGTCCAAAAATCGACTTTATGGCAACTGATGCGATTGGTCGTGAACACCAAGTCGCTACGGTTCAATTAGACTTTGTCCAGCCGGGTAGGTTTGGTCTGGAGTATATTGATCATGAAGGTAATGCGCAGACGCCAGTCATGATTCATTGCGCGTTGCTTGGTTCAATTGAGCGTTTCTTGAGTGTATTTATCGAGCATACCAGTGGCTGGTTCCCGTTTTGGGCAGCTCCAGAGCAAATACGAATTTTGACTATTAATGACACAGTGTCTGATTATGTATCTGAGATTACGTCCGTTTTAAATGGCGTGTTGCTTGATAAACCAATTAAATACAACGAAATTCGTTATACAGTTGATGATCGTAATGAATCATTAGGTAAAAAGATTCGTGAAGCAACAAATTGGAAGATTCCTGTCCAGTTGATTATTGGACAAAAGGATAAAGACGCTCGTGAAGTCAGTGTTCGCACTCAAACTGGTGAAGAAAAGATCAAACTAGACGACCTGTCGGGCTACTTACAGAAATTGTAATATGTCATGGCAATCTTAAAGCCAAAACCCCACCATCTGCCCCTTGTAGTGATAACTGGTCCAACTGCAAGTGGTAAAACATCACTAGCGATTGAAATTGCCCAGTGTTTTGGTGGCGAGATTATTTGCGCTGATTCACGCAGTGTTTATAAAACTATGGATATTGGTACTGCCAAACCAAGCAAGGCTGAACAGGCTAAAGTACCACATTGGGGTTTGGATCTAGTAGATCCAGATGATTATTTTTCGGCGGCTGATTTTAAAGTTTACGCCCTAAATAAAATAAACGAAATACGCCTGCGGGGTAATATTCCGTTTCTGGTTGGTGGCACTGGATTATATATTGACGCAGTCTTGTTCGATTACCAATTCGGTGGCAAGGTCGACGAAGAAACTAGGTCTAAATTGAATAATATGAGCCTTTTGGAGCTGCAAGAATATTGCAATAAACACAACATAACAATGCCTGAGAATAAACTTAATAAACGCTATATAATTCGCAATATCGAACGAAATAACATAAGCTTATTGAGGCGGGATGATCCTATTGATGACGCCATTATTGTTGGAATAACAACAGATAAAGCAATTTTGCGCTCCAGAATTGAACAAAGAATTGAACAATTATTTGACGATGGTGTTGTAGATGAAGCAATAATGTTGGGCAAAAAGTATAGCTGGGATTTAGAGGCGATGAAGGGTAATATTTATCAATTAGCGCGACTATATCTAGCCGGTGAGCTAACTATGGAAAATATGAAGTCCAAACTTGTGACGTTGGATTGGCGACTTGCAAAAAGGCAAATGGCGTATCTGAAGCGTAATAAATTTATAGAGTGGGCTGATATTGATAATGCCAAGATTTATCTACATGAACGGCTCGTCAAGTCTAATCAGACATGATATCATTAGAACACGAAAGTTATCCGGAGGGACAATATGATTGACGCACTATTTGGTTCAAAGACAAGAGTAAAACTCCTGCACCTTTTCCTGAATAGTCCAGGCCAGTCCTTTTATGTCCGTGAAATTACTCGTAAAATTGAAGAACAGATTAATTCAGTTCGTCGAGAATTATCTAACATGCTTGCAGTCGGTATAATCACAAGCGATAGTGCAGACAACAAATTGTACTATCAAGTTAATCAACGATATGACTACTATGTACCATTAAAAGCGATATTTAGTGATACTAGGCTTGAAGCTAAAAATGTTACGATCACATCTGACGATAATTCTAATAGGGAATATGGTTCTTTGGTTCGAGCAATAACTGGTGTGAGTTTGGCGATATTTGCTGGCGTCCTGGTCCGAGATTCAACTTCAACCGTTGATATCGTATTAGTAGGTGACATGGTGCCCGCAAAAATTAAGGTCTTAATTAAACATATCGAAAAAAATGAGGGTCGAGATATTAACTATACCGTGTTATCATATGATGAGTTTTATTATCGCCTTAGTGTTCGCGATAAATTTATAACTGAGATTCTAAATAGCGAACATAGTGTGATTGTTGATAAGAATAAAATACTGATTAAAGAATAGGAGAGAACAAATATGTTTGAAATCGAATATAAGGGCGCTAATTCAATAATTATCAGTACCAAAAAATCAAAGCTGGTTTTTGATCCAAAGCTGTCACTAGTTGGACTTAATGATATTAACGTCAAGGATGCAGTCGAACTTGCGACCGAGGAAAGATTTGCTTTAAATGACGGCGACGCCAAGTTGGTCATCAGTAGTCCCGGTGAGTACGGTGTGGCTGGTTTTGATATTTTGGGCATTGCTGCCAGGCGTCATCTAGATAGCGAGACAGAGGGCAAGATCTCTACGATGTATAGAGTCGAGATAGATGGTACTAGAGTTGGTATTATTGGTAATATTTATGAAAAGCTATCTGACGAGCAGCTAGAGCAACTAGGTGTATTGGACATTCTCGTTATTCCAGTTGGCGGTAACGGCTACACACTTGATGCAACTGGAGCTATTAGCCTTATTCGAATGATTGATCCCAAAATAGTCATTCCGGTTCACTATGCTGACAATTCGTTGAAATACGAAGTGCCACAAGATGAATTAAAAACATTTATTTCTGAACTTGGTGCTCCTGTAGAGACAGTATCTAAGTATAAGTTTAAACAGTTGCCTATAGCTTCAAACGTCGTATCGGTTATCGAGATTACACGTAGTTGATAGCGTAAGTAATTGATATTAAAAACTCCTCGTTTAGAGGAGTTTTTAGATTGAAGATATAACGATGTTTAAGCTATTATCTTTTTCTTTTTTAGAGTTCGGATAGCTTGAGTACAAAGAACCATAGTTACTTTTTGTCCATCAACTTCAAAAGTCTTTTTTTGTAGGTTAGGTTTGAAAACACGATTTGTGCGACGCAAAGAGAAGCTCACATTGTGGCCAAATTGTTTACCTTTTCCAGTTAATTCACAGCGTGCTGCCATATTATATTTCCACTTTCACTTAATATTTAACAATCTGTATCAGTATAGTGCTTTTTGCTTCGCACGTCAAGGATATAACAGCGTAAATAGACCAGAACTTGGCTAGCTGCTATAATTATATGAATGAATATCGACGTCATTTATTTAGTAACTGTGATTATAGTCATTCTTATATCAATGACTCTGCACGAGGCGATGCATGCCTATGCTAGTTATTGGCTGGGTGATAACACCGCCAAGCTGCAGGGCAGACTGACTCTTAACCCGATTAAACATATTGATCCATTTTTAACATTATTATTACCAATTATGTTGGCTGCTGTAGGCGCACCAATCTTTGGTGGCGCAAAACCTGTGCCGATTAATACCAACGCTTTAAGGTTCGGTGAGTGGGGAATGGCGATTGTCGCTTTAGCTGGACCGCTGACTAATTTTGTAATTGCCTTTATCGCTTTTGGGATTTGGGCATTAATTGGTGCTCCAGAGCATGGTGTATGGATGCAATCATTAGGCATCATAGTATCTGTAAATCTGGGATTCTTTATCTTTAATATGATCCCTATACCGCCACTTGATGGCTCTAGGGTCCTATATGCGTTAGCTCCTGATTTTTTCAGGCGCGGTATGGAAGCTGTCGAAAATTACGGCATTATGATTGTTTTTGGCATTATATTAATTACGGGTGACTCTTTTGGAATTTTTATTACATCAGCGGTAGGCTTCTTCACGACGGTCTTTGCTGGCGTTTTCTTTCATTAAAAATGTTATAATAGATATGTCCCTGGGTAAGCCTAGGCGTAAATGATTTTCCTGATATCATATTGATAGGGAACTCAAATGATTCATTTCTTTGGAAGTGATTTGCGAGTACCCACCTTGTTTATACGACAGGGAATATCATGCGTCGACAGTAAGCCTCGGGATGTTATAATTATTAATGGCAGTTCATTAGGTGATCGCCCCGCACTTTTTTTGTTTGATGTCGCAACGCGACATAACGAAGTATCGAACAAAAAAAGTGCGGGGAGGAAAGTCCGGGCAGCACAGAGCGTGACAGTCGCTAACGGCGACCGGGGGCGACCCTAGGGAAAGTGTCACAGAAACGAAACTACCATTCTTGACGCAAGTTAAGGACGGAAAAGATGAAACGAGTGGGGTAAGAGCCCACAGCATGCCATGGTGACATGGCGCGAAGGTAAACCCTGTCAGCTGCAAGGAGATCTGCATAAAGGGCGACTCGTCCGCAGGTCGCTATCCGCTTGATTTAGTAGGCAACTACTAGACTAGATAGATGATCATCCACGACAGAACCCGGCTTATCGATGGACTGCCAAATAAAATAACCACTTCAATGAAGTGGTTATTTTTGATAATAAGGGTATTATTACTTAGCTTCTTTGACGATTTCGGCAAAAGCTTTTGGCTCGCTAACCGCTAGTTCAGACAGAACTTTACGGTCAAGTTGAATGTTGGCTACTTTTAGACCAGCAATTAACTTACCATAAGTTGTGCCGAGTTCACGTGCAGCAGCGTTGATGCGTGTAATCCAAAGACCACGCAAGTCGCGCTTTTTGTTGCGGCGATCACGATAAGAATATTGCAATGCCTTGATAACGGCTTGTTTAGCAAGTCGGAATGAACTAGTGCGGTAGTGTTGCATACCTTTGGCTAGTTTGATGATTTTCTTGTGTTTGGCAGTCGCCGGGACACCTCGTTTTACTCGCATATATTACTCCTTTAGATTCCTAATGCTCTTTTTACGTTTTGGATCATGGCTCCACGAACGACAGCTACTCTGTTGATAGCGCGCTTGCGGCTTTTGCTCTTTTTGGACAGCATGTGGTTGCTGTAGGCTCGGCTACGTGTTAATTTACCAGTACTGGTAATCTTAATACGTTTTGAAGTTCCTTTGTGGGTTTTTAACTTTGGCATTTATTTACTCCTTACTACTATACTCAGATTGCGTCCTGCCATCTGTGGTTTTTGCTCTAATATTGCGTCTTGTTCCAGAAGGGCAACGATTCGATCGATCATTACGTAGCCTAATTCTTGATGAGCCATTTCTCGTCCTCTAAAGAAGATGAATATCTTTACTTTATGACCAACTTTGAGAAAATCTCGGATCTTACGAAGCTTGATTTCTAGATCGTTAGCCCCGATCTTTAGACTCATCCGCATCTGCTTTAGCTCAACTGTTTTAGCGTGCTTCTGATTCTTGTGTTGTTCTTTCATCTTCTGGTATTGATATTTTCCCCAGTCGACAACCTTCACAACAGGAGGATCAGCGTTTGGCGATATCTCTATGAGGTCAACTCCTGCTTCTTCGGCAATTTTTAATGCCTCAGTTAGGCTCATGATACCTAGTTGATCGCCGTTCGGCCCAATGACACGCAACTTCTCAGCTCGAATTTCTTGGTTGATACGAATTGAATTACTGATTGTTGGGTCTCCTTAAATATCTTAACAGTTGAGTCTTACTCGATAGCTATTCTACCAGATATAGAAAAGCATTTCAAGCCTATTGCTTGCGATACTGAAGCGCTTCGCTAATATGCTCTGGCAATATGTGAGTTTCATTCGCCAAATCGGCTATTGTGCGGGCAACTTTTATAATTTTAAAATAACTTCTAGCGCTCAATGAAAGTCGATTAGTAGCTGCCAATAATAGCTTTTTAGCTTCAGGTGATAGTGGAGCATGCTTTTTTATATTGCTATTACTTAATGAAGCGTTGTAAGTAATACTATTATTATAACGTTCGTTTTGAGCGTGTATTGCCGAAATAATTGATTCCGAAGCTGATGTGTGTTGATTGCTACACAACGGTTCTGAGTCTAATAGAATCTCATTTGGCACTCTTGATACATTAACGACTAAATCAATTCTATCTAGCATTGGTCCGGATAGTCGCTTTTGATAATTAATAATTTGAGTACTCGTACAAGTGCATTCTTTCATACTGTCGCCAAGATAGCCGCACGGACAGGGATTCATGGTGGCAACTAACATAAAATCGGCTGGGTATGTAACGTGAGAATTTGCTCGACTGACATCTATCTTTTTATCTTCGAGAGGCTGCCTTAATGATTCCAATATAAACCTAGGGTATTCTGGCAGTTCATCTAGAAATAAAACACCAGTGTGGGCAAGGCTTATCTCGCCTGGTTTGGGTTTATTGCCACCACCGACAATAGAGATTAAGCTGGCAGTATGGTGAGGCGATCGAAAGGGGCGGCTGGTTACTATCTCGCCATCGACTTTGCCGGCTAAGCTGTGAATTTTTGTGACCGCAAGTTGTTCTTCGACTGTTAGGTCCGGCAATAGGTTAGTTAATGCCTTTGCAAGCATCGTCTTGCCCGCTCCAGGCGTTCCTGATAGCAAAATGTTGTGATGACCAGCTGCGGCTATAATCAAGGCTCTCTTGGCCTGTTCTTGGCCTTTAATATCGTCAAGAATGGGTGATATTAGTGTTTTTGCTACCGTATTGGTCAGATTTGTTGGTTTGTATGGCTCCAGTATGACTTCTTTTTTAAGATGTAGAAATAATTGTTTAATTGAAGATATACCGAATACCTCGATGTCGCTGATCAGGCTGGCCTGTTCAGCATTCAGTAGAGGCAAGTAGACGCTTTTATAACCAGCTAGTTTGGCTTTTTGGGCAATATTTATCGCCGCCTTGATTGGCCGCAGGCTGCCGTCCAGGGCTAATTCGCCTGCGAATACGGCGCCGTCTAGTTCCTTTTGCTGTAATTGACCACTGACACATAGGATAGCCAGAGCAATCGGTAGGTCATAATGGGCGCCATCCTTTGGTAGCTCCGCCGGAGCTAAGTTGATTGTGATCTTCTTTTTGGGAAATTCTAGCATTGAATTAGTGATGGCGCTACGCACACGTTCTTTGGCCTCGTCGATAGCTTTGTTGCCTAGGCCGACAATCTGTAAAGAGGGTAGCGATTTAGAGGCGTCGCTTTCGACCTCAATAATTGCTCCCTCAAACCCGATTGGTGCAACTGTTATAATTCTGGCAACCATAAGCTTGATTTAAGCATAGCTGGTTTTTATATGCAAATTATGATAAGATAACAAGGCTAAGTTGGGGCTGATTTTAGGTTTCGACGGAAGGACTTTAACAGATTATCTTGCAAGTCGAATGTACACGTTACGTACAAACTTTAACTGCAAACTTTATTGCAAAAGCAAAAAACTTTGTCGGTGAGATTGCATCTGCTTTCCAACCACAAGTTTTAGCAACAGCTCGAATCTAATTTGAGCCATCCTATTGCCCAGGCGACATAGAGGTAGTGGGGTGTTATAAGTATGTCACTTACTGTATTAGTGTGCAGCAACGCTGATCCAGGAAATAATATTGCGCGACCACCAGAGCGTTTTAGCTAAATCTTTAGCTCTGAGGTCGTTAAAATTTAAGTTTAGCTAAACTTGTAGACAGATAATAGGTTACCTTTCGGACCGGGGTGCGATTCCCCGCAGCTCCACCAAATTAGCAAATTATGCATATGCTCACCTAGAAAGTGAGCATATTTTAATATATAAAAACAACCGCCTGCGAGGAACGGTTGTTTTTTGTGGAGTTTTTTAATATCTGTTTGTTTTGGGCTTCTGTATAAGTTTTTTATTCAGGAGCTACCCCTATAATAAGTCTCTAAAGCGCTTGTGTCAATAATAATTATTAAAATCATCTAGTAAAAAATACTACGTGTGGATAAGTCATTTTATAACCCCGTATCAGCCTGTGCGACTTAGAATATTAACATTGCCGTAAGTTAATCGATAATTAGTAGTTGATCGCTAAAGACTATAAATAGGAGACAGTAAATTCAGCAGCTTAGCCGTAAAATTAATATTCACGATGAGTTTTAGATAATTAATCATTAAACAAAAAAGCTATTATGTTCAACATTATTAAAAATTGAAATTATTTATCGGGCATTGTAGTTTTAGGTAGGAGTTAGTTTTGGCAATTAATAGTTCAAAGAATCAATCGCCGCTAATATACTAATCGTAAATTTAGGCATAATACTATAA
>CAIUMO010000012.1 GCA_903900345.1 uncultured bacterium
GACACAATTAAGCATTAACAATAAAGAACGCGGTTTCACGATCGTTGAACTTTTGGTTGTTATCGTCGTTATCGGTATTTTGGCAGCTATTACGATAGTTTCTTATACTGGTATTACAACTCGGGCAAACGCATCCGCTAACAAGCAAAATGCAAGCAGCGTACTTGCCGCCGTTCAATCATTTTACGCTGACAACAGCACATTCCCTGCAACAAGTGCAACGTCAGCTACTACTGTTACGAATATTAATACAACCAACTCCGCTAAGTTGCCTACAGGCATAACTGTAACCAACGCGGTTCAGGCTTCTGGCTCAGGTATCAGGTATATAGTAAACGCTGCCGGTACGGGCGTATGCGTAAGCTACGACTCTAATGGATCTGGCACCGTAGCTAGTTTATTCGGTGGAGTAGCCACAGCCGATAGCAATGCAAGTACTGCTGCTTCTACTTGTACACCATAGTTTAAGAATTATTATATAAAACATTTAATATCCCTCATGCGAGGGATATTAAATTTCTATTTAGTTTTTATATTTACCTACTTGTCGCTTGGCAACGGAAACTGATTAGCGAAAGCTTTGACTGCAACGCGCAATCTGGCTAGCTCGACTGGATTATCACGATTATCAATCGCCTGCTTCATCCAGCTGGCAATCTGGGCCATGTGCTCAACCCTAAGGCCGCGTGTCGTTACAGCTGGCGTACCCAACCTGATGCCACTAGGCTTAAATGGCGGCAAAGTATCGTCAGGAATAACATTAGCGTTCAGCGTCAGCCCGATAGCGTCCAGCGCCACCTCGACCGTCTTGCCGTCGATGCCAAAACTTTTATAAACGTCAGCTAGTATCATATGATTACTAGTACCGCCAGTAATCAGTTGAAAACCTTGCTTTTTCATCTCATCAGCCAGCGCTGACGAGTTGGCGACAATTTGTTGTGCATACTGTTTGAACTCCGGCTGCAAAGCTTCATAAAAGGCCACAGCTTTGGCAGCGATCGAATGCATATGTGGCCCACCTTGCATACCTGGAAAAATAGATCGGTCGATTAGCGTCGGAATGTTCTCGAGCGTCTTGTCTGGTGCTTTTAATGGGTTACCGACGATCCCCTTTGATAGTATCAAACCACCACGAGGCCCACGTAAAGTTTTGTGCGTAGTTGTTGTTATGACGTGAAAGCCATAATCAAATGGGTTTTTAGCCACACCAGCTACGATCAAACCAGCGATATGGGCCATGTCAGCCATCAACAAGGCGCCAACCTCGTTGCCAATGGCAGCAAATTTAGCATAATCAAGCTCGCGCGGATAAGCACTAAAGCCTGCAAGGATTATCCTTGGTTTGTGTTTAAGAGCTAGTTCTCGTAATTCCTCATAATCAATCTCACCTGTTGATATATCCTTCATCTTGTAGCGGATAAAGTTATACAAATGCGCGCTACGGGTCACTGGCGCGCCGTGTGTTAGGTGTCCGCCATGACTCAGGTCCATTGCCAGTACCGTATCACCAGGTTCCAACCAGGCGCTGTAGACAGCCTCGTTAGCAGGTGCCCCAGAATGTGGCTGGACGTTAGCGTGGTCGGCCTTAAACAGTTGTTTGGCGCGATCAATTGCCAATTGTTCGACTTGATCAGTAAATTCCTGGCCACCATAATAACGTTTGCCTGGATAGCCCTCAGAATATTTATTGGTAAATACACTTCCGAGCGCCGTCAAAACATCACGACTGACGTAATTTTCACTTGGGATTAGCTCTAGCCCGTCGCGTTGCCTAATTTCTTCACCGTTAATACAATCCGCAATTTGTTTATCTTTCATATATCTCCTATCGTCTATAGATAGAATTATACACCTACCATATACCAACTGCCACCTGCTATACACTATTGACGCTATATCATGACTGATATATTATTAACCACATGACAAACGACGACTACAAACTAAAAATAGGTAAACTTATTCAAGAGACCAGACAAGCAAGAGGCTTGACTCAAGCTCAACTAGCTGAGGCTCTAAATACCAGTCAAAGTGCTATTAATCGCATCGAGAAAGGCGGCCAAAATATCAGCCTTGAGATGTTGGCTCGTATCAGTGACGTTTTGTCAAGTGAATTAGTGACTCTTAATCAATCAGGCAAAATCAATTTCCGAATCAATGGTGGTAAAAAGTTATCAGGCGAAATTGAAGTAAAAACCAGCAAAAACGCTGCTGTTGGCCTGTTATGCGCCAGCCTATTGAATCGTGGCACAACGATTATTCGACGCGTGGCACGAATCGAAGAGGTCAACCGGATTATCGAAGTCCTACAAAGTATCGGCGTCAAAGTACGCTGGCTAAACGACCAAAACGACCTAGAAATTATTCCGCCAGCCCGTTTAAAACTAGACAATATTGACGTCGAAGCAGCAAAAAAGACTCGCACCGTAATCATGTTACTGGGGCCATTATTACACCAATACAAAGATTTCAAATTGCCATTTGCTGGTGGCTGCAGCCTCGGTACCCGTACTGTCGAACCTCACATGACAGGTTTGGCGCCATTCGGATTGCATGTCGAGGCAACTGGTGATCATTATCATGCCACCGTCAAAGAAAAGCCCGTAACTCACACCATCCTGCTGACTGAACGCGGTGATACAACAACCGAAAACGTCATTATGGCGGCGGCACTTTATGATGGCGAGGTGACTATCCGTAATGCTAGTCCAAATTATATGGTTCAAGATGTTTGTTTCTTTTTACAAAAGTTAGGCGTCAAGATTGACGGCATCGGTACGACCACTTTGAAAATTCGCGGTGTCCGCAATATCAATAAAAATATCGAATATTACCCCAGCGAAGATCCAATCGAAGCCATGAGTTTAATCGCTGCCGCCATCGTCACCGATTCCGAAATGACCATCAAACGCGCTCCCATCGAGTTTATTGAGATTGAACTAGCAATACTAGACAACATGGGCCTAAAATGTGAAATTAGCGACGAATATCAAGCCCGTAATGGCGAGACCAGACTAGTCGACATTCGTATATTACATTCTGAGTTGCACGCGCCCAAAGACAAATTGCACAGCATGCCATTCCCTGGTGTCAACATGGATAATTTGCCATTCCTAGGCTTAATCGCCACTGTTGCAACAGGTCGTACACTAGTACATGACTGGTCATACGAAAACCGCGCGATTTACTTTACCGAGTTGAGCAAATTAAACGCCAATATTGAATTGGTCGACCCACACCGAGTCTACATTACCGGCCCAACCAAATGGAAGCCAGCTGATGTGATTGCGCCACCTGCCCTACGACCTTCAGTCGTGATCTTGCTAGCTATGCTAGCTGCCCCTGGTTATTCAATTCTGCGTGATGTTTATTCGATCAATCGCGGTTATGAAGATTTTGCCAACCGCTTGAATACACTTGGCGCCGATATCATAACATTACGAGAAATTTAGGCAAAAGGATTATACGGTCTAGCTGGCGGTTCAGTAAAATGTTGTGGGCCAGCTGGACGCAAGCTGTTTTGCGGTAGAGGTTGACCGGCAGAATTAACGTTTGGGCTTTTTATGAATGTCTTTGCCGCCCGCGCAACACCATAGGCACTACCAATTGCCGACCGATTATAGCCATAAACTAGCCGTCGTTCACGATCAATCTGCTGACGCTGACTAAAAGAGACGTTACCGACCGATCCAACTCGATTACCAACAGCAATCTGAGCAAAGCCATTACTGTGGAACGGTTTGTTATCATCGCTTTTGACTATGTGTTTATTGAGATCTAACATGATTAAGTTTTGTATTTATTATAGCAAAGAAATTAATGAAGGGGTTCGATCACACAATTCGCCCCAAATAAAATAGATAACCTAAAGGCTATCTATTTTATTTGGGGCGAATGAAGGGGATCGAACCCTCTACCTTCGGAACCACAACCCGACGCTCTAACCAGATGAGCTACATTCGCCACATTTTGTGATTTGACTTTGTTATTGTAACAGATAACAAACGATATGAAAATATACTCATACTTCTTGCAAGGATAATCCATGCAAGAAGTATGAGCGCGCACTTTTCATAACTCCATAACACCTGTATAATAACAAACACGCGGGCGTCGTATAAAGGCTAATATGTCTGCCTTCCAAGCAAACGATGAGAGTTCGATTCTCTCCGCCCGCACCAATTAAAAAACCGCACTATATGTGCGGTCTTTTAATTCTACATACTGTTACGCTTCCATGGCTTCAGCCGCGTCGGCCTCTTCCTTGGTGACATGAACCGTGCCATGTGGATGTTGTGGCGGTGCATAAATCGAATAAACTTTTAGTTGCACTTCACCTATGTTGGTCAGGTTATGCCAAGTACCAGCTGGTACAAAAACTGCGAAATTTTCATTAGCCTGCCAAGTGGTTAGTTGATCCTTGTCAGGACCCATCACGACTGACGCTTGACCTTGCTCGATACGCAAGAACTGATCATGAGTTTCATGAACCTCTAGACCGATATCATGGCCTGGTTGAATTGCCATAAGAGTCGCTTGAAGGTTAGTTCCAGTCCAAAGCGTCGTCCTATAATTGTCGTTCTCAATAGTTGCCGCCTCGATGTCGGTAACTAGTGGGTTTGGTCCACTATCGATAATACTTGTCATTTTATTTTGCCCTCCTTATGTTTATATTATACTCCCAATCGGCTACTTAAAACGTAACTCCGTCCTACTGTAAGTAATAATTTGCTATAATAACTTAGTTACATACCATATACGCCCCGGTAGCTCAGTGGATAGAGCAGAGGACTTCTAAGCCTAAGGTCGTTGGTTCAATTCCAACCCGGGGTACCATCAATTACGACCCAATCGTACTTATGCTATAGTTTAAGTATGAGTAATAAAATTACAACGAACAACCTACGCAAGTTCAATCTGACAATGGGGTTTCTCCATTTAGCTCAAGGAATAGCAATCTTAATATTAAGCAAGGTCTATACTCTGCCAATTAGCGGCAGTTATTTAGAGTTTAATAGCAGCAGTCGAAGCTTATCGCCGACGACAAAGCTTCTCTTTAATTTATCACTACCTGTACTAATCGCCTTATTCTTCTTTTTATCAGCTGCCGCTCACTTTATTATCGGCACTGTCTACAACAAACAATATAACGACAACCTATCTCGTGGCATCAATAAGGCACGCTGGATTGAATACTCTATATCAGCAAGCATCATGATGGTGGCAATATCACTGTTGGTCGGCGTTTATGACGCTGCCAGTTTAATTATGATATTCGCACTAACGTCAGTCATGAATTTGATGGGTCTGGTCATGGAAGTCCATAATCAGACAACCAAAAAGACTAATTGGCTGAGCTTTTGGATCGGCAGCGCGGCTGGCATTGTACCTTGGTTAGTTATCGCCCTTTACTTCTGGCTAAGCGCCGTCAATGGCAGCAAGGCTCCAACATTCGTCTATTACATCTTTGTATCAATCTTCGTCTTCTTTAACTGCTTTGCTATCAATATGGTGTTGCAATATAAAAAAGTTGGACCATGGAAAAATTATTTGTACGGTGAACGTGCTTATATTATCCTAAGCTTGGTCGCCAAATCTTTATTAGCTTGGCAGGTCTTTGCCGGCACATATAGACCTTAATTAAAAGGAAGGTACTGTAAAATAATGAGTAAAATCATAGATCCTAAATTAAATAACCCAGCGGTCATCGTCTTGCAATGGCTGACGTATGCCTTTTGGGGACTAACCGTTTTCGCTACCTCCATACTAGCGGCAAGTGTTATCGCCTATATCATTGCACCGACTAACAATAATGAATTTTCGGCTTATGCCACTGCAGCGGTCTTGGTTCTATTGCCTATATCAGTCGTGTGTGACGTTTTTTACTCAAAGAGAGAGCCGACACACAAAACTGGCATTGCGTCAGTCATAATGATTATTCACGCTGTTGTATTCGCACTATCTGGTATTGGTGCCTTGATTGCGATTGTTTTCTCATTAGTTCAACTGATGATTAGCAGTTCAGATATCCCTGGCACACAAATTGCCTTGTACAGCGAGATAGTCGTAGTTGTGCTATTCGCATTATTATTCTTGCGTACTTTGTTGCCAGCAAGGATCGTCAAACTACGTCGATTATTCCCGCTGGTTATAGCCATAATAGTAGGTGTAATATGCGTTCTGAGCTTTATTGGTCCAATTGCCAACGCTCAATTAACACGTAACGACAGATTGATCGATAACAACATCGGTAACATACCATCCGCCATAGACACCTATATTAATGCTCAGAATAAATTACCTGCTAGCCTTAATGCAGTCAGCCTCAGTGGCGATGCCAAGAAGTTAGTTGATGATAATTTAGTCAGATATGTACCAAACAGCAAACCAGCTGTCGTTAACCCAGTATCAACTGACGTAATAGCGCCGACAACATCGACAATGACTTATTATTACGAGCTATGCGTCAATTATAAAGCCGCCAGTAGCTTGAATAACAGTGGCGGCACAGTTATGCCAGCTCAAGTCGATGGTAGCGGCAGCAGTACAACTAGCAGTGTTTACCCAAGTTATCCTGATGTGTACAATCATCCAGCTGGCGACTATTGCTACAAACTGAGTTCGTATAGCGGCTTCATCGCTAAATAATATCCATCACCGCCCCTATTTTCTTGCCGCCTACCCCACGGGTCCTGCCGCTCGGTCCGCCCCTGATTTATAAAAATGGATTACCATTTTGTAGTAAATCGGGTGCTGCCCCGCCTCGCGTCACCCGTTTAGGTCTGATGTTTATGCCAAAGAGTCGTATTGTTTTGAAGATAATCTAAATACGTTCAACACCACTTGGTTCAGTGCAGATGGATGCGTAGCGGTAGCGGAGGCCAAGCGCCACGTGCTGACCACTTCGTGGTCACACGTAGAGTGGCCATCTGCCTGGACTAAGTGGTGGTGAACGGCAGAAAAGA
>CAIUMO010000013.1 GCA_903900345.1 uncultured bacterium
CATAGGCTACGTTTTCCCCGTTAGATTGTAACGGGCGAAAGCGTACCTAGTAGAGTGTGCTGCTTAGAATAAAGGTAAGTGAGGGGAGGCGGCAAAGAAGAGGGGACTAAAGGGTGGGTTGTAAATTTCAATCATTAGTGTTATAATATAATTAATGAAAACTGTCAACAAAAACTCAACCAATCGAGTTCTCGCAAAGCGAGCTAATGTTGACGTTAACTTCTTTTTCTTTGGTTTCTTTGCTGCCTAAGCAGCAACTTTTATTTATACCAGCCATAATCAAGTTACAATAAACCTAGAGAAGGAATTTCAACCTATGAAAATGTACATCAAACCAATCAGCCAAGAAGAATTAACCAGGTATTTGGCCGTCACCGATCTAACTCAATCTGATAAGCCCCACGCTATCAGAACAATCTACGAAAATATTGAAAGTTATATGCGCTCGACGCACCCACAAAGCGATGTCAAAGTTTATCGCAAAGATCCAATCATCGACGTTGCCGATAATTACGATAATCTACTGTTTGCCGCCGATAACATCGGTCGGTCTTCGACCTATACCCATTATGTCGACAACAGCCATATCCTTAGAACTCATACTAGTGCCCATCTGCCAGGCATTCTGCGTGAGTTATCAACCCGCGACGACTGGCAAGATGTCGTAATATTACTGCCAGGTCTATCTTATCGCCGCGACGTATCGGATAAAAAGCACGTCAGCGAAGTTCACCAACTTGAAATGTGGCGAGTCGTTAAAAATTCAGCTCGTAAAATTATAACCAAAGATGATCTACTGACAGTCGTCAGCGGCGTCGCAACAACCGCCGCACCAGGCTGGAAACTAAGGATCGAAGATTCACCACATCCTTATACTAACCAGGGGATTGAGGTCAACGCCGTCAAAGGTGATCGAGATATCGAGATTCTGGAGTGTGGTTTGATTAAAGAACAAATCCTATCAAATTCGGGACTCGATCCAACAGTTTATTCTGGCTGGGCGCTCGGCATGGGATTGGATCGTCTGGTTATGACTATCAAGGATATCCCAGATATCCGTTATTTACGGTCAAAAAATCCCAAGATCGCTGAACAAATGACCAATATCGAAACTTATCGTGAAGTGTCGAATCAACCGGCGATCAAACGTGACTTATCGTATAGCGTACCAGCTAATTACGTTGAAGAGGACGTCAGCGCCGACATCAGACAAGCACTGGGTGATAACGTCGACGCCCTGGAAAATGTCGAAATCTTAAACGAGACTAGCTATGACAAGTTGCCAGACAATATCAAACAACGTCTTGGTATAGAATCAGGTCAAAAGAATATCCTAGTCCGCATTACATTACGCCATCTGGAACGCACTATTACTAATGATGAGGCTAACAAAATCTATGAACAGGTATATAATAAGATTAATTACGGAACTGGAGGATATCAAGCATGAGTGACAAGAAAACTTACGAAGAATTCAAAATTAGCGGTGACCAGCTAAACGCCAAGGTTAAGCAGTTAATTGCCGAGGGCAACGTGCGCCGTTTAATTATCAAGGACAAAGACGGCAAGACGATCATCGAAATTCCGCTGACAATTGGCATAGTCGGTATCGTATTAGCGCCAGTCTTGGCCGCAGTCGGCGCGATTGCAGCTCTAGTAACTGAATGTACAATCTTGGTTGAACGAACCGAATAATATCCTGGAATAGCCACTACAATCTAATAAATAATCTGTTTATTATTAAGCATTTTTTAATATGCATGCTCTATTATTTTAGATATAAGGAGATATGTTTATATGCCCAAAGATGAACCAGAGAATATCAACGAATCAACTGAGAATAAAGGTACCGACAAGCAGCTCGACCACAAATCCGAGTTAAAGGCTTACCATAAACGCCATAATGGTTTGATGCTGGTTAGCATTGTAGTTGCAGTTTTGTTATTCCTAGCGGTTGCCGATGTAGCCGGCGGTTTTTTTATGCGCGATCGTAACGGTTTTGCATCAGAGCCTAATGGCATTACGACTGTTTTTGAACGTAGCAGGCCACCACGGGGCATGATGAGTCAAGTAGTTGTCGATAACAGCTCGAGTACCGTCACTACGACAACAACCAATATAACCTCAGGTGTTGTGACGTCTGTTAGTGGTAGCAACTTCGTCATCGCCGGCAATGGCAATCAATACACCGTCAAAACAACTGGCGATACAACTTATAATACGACCGACAAAAAGGTGACCGCCAACGACAGCGTAGTCGTAGTCGGTAAAATATCCGACAAAACTATTACTGCTACCGACGTCAGAATTGCTAACTTTTAAGCTTTTGGACCGGTTGCCTCAAAATAGTATGGAGCTTTTCGGGGGCTGTGCGGCGCGGATCACCGAAATATAGTTCATGATGTTTGCCAACTAATTCATAGCCTTGTTCAATAGCAAAAGCATGCATTCGCTTGATATTAGGAACTTCTTGGTTATAAGGACCAGTGTGCATCAACTGTACTGCTGATCCTTCGTCAAAATATTCCAGTCGCGCTTTGTTGTAAACATCATCCTTTTTTGTCTCTATACAACTGGCAACGACCTCTTTGAAGAATTTTGGAGTGACAAACTCAGGCAATCTGATCATGACTGTCCACTTCCAAGATGGCATATCGTCCATATTAAATTCCTGACTGTCACCTGACCACCAAAGGCCTTCCAGTGGCGCCATGGTAAATTTAGCGTAACCTTCGGGTGTTTTGTATTTTTTATACCAAAATTTAATCGTATAGACGATGCCATACATAGCCTGCATAGCCTTTTGGAATTCGGTTTCGCTTTTGTCAGATGATTCGGGGCCGCCACTGCCATCAACCATAACAAATAGCATTTTGGGTATTTTTATAATTTCTGGGTCAGACTTGGCTTTATAAGTCGGGTCTTTTTTAAAATCAATAATTTCCATGACTTTTACCTCCTGATTTTATTATAAACCTTCTTACTAGACCGTAGTTCAGCATGATTCAGGTACCTAATATACAAAGCTGAAATTGATAGTTGAAAGATTATTTGCGCTTGAATCATATATCCATGAGGCTGTAATAAATAAATTAACGCGGCATAACCACTCAAAAAAGCGATCAATATTAGCAATGCATTTAGTCGGTCGCGGTAACCAAATATCACTATCCATATGGCCGTTATCATCTGCAGACTAAACATCATCGTACCGATCGTGCGATGGATCATATCAAAGCCTGGCGCATAGAAAAAACGATGAGGTGTTAGTAATATACATATCATCGAAATTGCAATTATCTTGAAAATAATTCCTATATATACATCGGCTTTATTTTTATGACCAATTAACAGCGACGATCGCCAGATCAAAAGGCTATTGGCCATAAAAGCCAAAGCATAGGGCACTATAGTGTCAGTATAATTGCCGTAGTAGCTGATGCCACTGTTAACACGTAAACCGACTGGACGAATTAAAATACAGATAAACAATAACAAAAAGAAGGCGATTATTCCGATTAACAGATATTGAGAGCTTCTTTTGTGTTGCATAATCTAGAATACTACGTGCAAATCGACGCCGATTAATAGTAGCGGCCAAAGGACGACCGACAAAATACCTGAAACAATATGCGGCAAGGTAGTGAAATCACCAAGATAACCATGATTACTAGATATAACCACTCCGACCACTATATATACGACGCTGATTATAGATGAACTTCTCATGAATGACTCTCCTTATTAAGACTAAATGGTCATATTAATTATGCTTTAAAATTAATTAGTAAACAATAGTCTGATGGGACCTAATTAAAAATTGCCCTTTAGATATCGAGCCCGTACAGATGGCTCAAACTTTTCGATCGCATAACGCAAGGTTGTGCGCGGCATATGTTCGTAATTATTTCGTAAAAAATCAACTAAAATAACTGTGTCAATACGTTTACCAATCTCGCGCAGCATCCAACCGTTGGCTTTTTGGATCAAATCGTGTTCGTCAGTCAATAACTTTTCGACAATACGTAGTGTTGGCGTCGGATCGCCACCGATTACCGTAAAATACATGGTGCTTAATATTGCAATCCGTCTTTCCCAAAGAGATTTTGAGCCCGCTAATTCATCCAATATCGGCAATAATTGCTGGTGTTCATAAATATATCTGCCGACAACTCGGGGTGTATTGCAATCTACTAAATCCCAGTTATTAATATATTTGGTATTATCTAAAAACAGATCAAATATTTGTTTTTGCTTATCAGCGTCAGCTTTATCAAATCGTAGAACCAACACAAAGAGGGCAATCTGGCGCTCCTCGTGCCAAGGACTATGTAATAATTCCTCAATAGCCGAAAGTGACAAATCTTTGTAATATTTACCAGTAATTTTACGACAAATCGGCACCACTAAACCTAAAAATTGATCACCCTCACCATACTGACCAGCGCCAGTCTTAAAAAACCTTTGCAAAATCGCAGCTTTTTCAGGATTAGCGTTTGATGTAATTTCAGCCTGTATTTTAGTTAGATCAGTCATATTAATAGAATATTAAAATAGCCCCTTTGGGGCTACGGAGTTAAACTCCTACTGGTGCTCCGTCGTTATTCATTTCAATAAAGCTCCCCTGTAATTACATCCTAAATATTTCTTAAGACTATCATTATTATAACATCAATCAGTATGTATCAGGCAATCAGACCATGCAAAAAGTGCAAGATTAAACGGTAATTTTGAAAGTATAAAACAGCGTCAAAGATTAAAAGCCCAGGAAAAACAAACCAGTTTTCAGCCCAAGTGTCAGTCGCAATCCGCCAAGCTTTGACGGGTGGAAAACCAAATTTGATTGGTATCGGCAGTAACCAAGGCACGCCTTCTTTGTTGAATGAATCAATAACCAAATGTGACAAGATACCAATCATAAACGACCACCAGACGATATCAATGTTGACCGAATGCATGATCGGATGCAAAAAACTTAATAACAGGTAGGCTAAATATCCAATAATTGCCACACCCAAAATTGAATGAGTCAAGAATCGATGTCCGCCCAGCATATGATCAAATATTCGGCCAAAATATTTACCAACTGGTAAATTACGCCAAAAAGGTGCCGTCGGCTGATCAATATCGGGCGTAATACCACCGAAAAGGTTAGCTATAATTGCTAAAATAGCCGTCGATAATGTGATGTTCTGGACTGGTGCCGCCAAAAAAACGATACTCAGCGCCGTAATCGCCGCTAAATCATGCGTTCTAGCGATCATGGTTAATGTACGGCCTTAATATTTGATCATCGAATTGTTTGACTTGATCTTTGCACCAAAATGACCAAACATCGTCTTTGTCGGACTGCAATTCGAACGCAAAATCACTCCAATTTAGCCACTTATAATCATTAACTTCATCAGGATTAGGCGATGGGGCAGTGACCATTCGTGCTAGATGAACAGGGCAAAATTCATATTCAACAATGCCATTAAATGGTGGCGTTTTATAAATATATTTAGGTAATATAACCGATACATCGCTGACTTGCATACCTAATTCATAATCAGCCCGACGAGTAATCGCATCAGTGTTCGATTCGTCAGGTCCAGGATGGCCACAAACACTATTAGTCCAAACACCAGGCCAAACCTTTTTGGTTAGCGCCCGACGCGTCACCAATATTTGACCTAGATCATTAAATATATAACACGAAAAAGCCGCGTGCAGGCGAGTGTTGGCATTATGAGCATCAAGTTTTGGCGCTGTCTCGCCAGTCGGCACACCGTCCTCGTCAACATAAACAATCAATTCTTGGTTGGGATTAGACATAAGCTTATTATAACAAATTCATCAATGACGCCCATTATGGATGAATTATAAATAGGACATTGTTTACCAGCAATAAAACACTAATGCTATAATAGCTCTATGTCGAAGCTTGTTGCTCGTAAACTATCTAATATCTACCAAAAGGGTTTTACTATAGTTGAGCTACTAATCGTTATCGTCACTATTGGCATCCTAGCTGCTGTCACAATTGTGTCATATACCGGCATTAGCCAACGAGCTAAGTTAGTATCTTTACAGACCGACCTAGATAATGGCTCAAAGACATTAAAACTTTATCAAGTAGATAATGGCAGTTATCCAACGTCCCTGGACGCCAATAATTGCCCAGTCCCATCTGATGTTAGGTATTGCTTGAAACCTTCAGATGGCAATACTTATGCATATTCTTCGTTTAGCCCCTATTTAACTTTCAAACTAGACACCACCAATGGGACTACTAAATACCGGATTACTAATAACGCCGGACCAGTAGAAGTGCTGCCGCCAAGCGGCGTACTGGCAACCCTAAGTCCGGCAACGGCTGCAGCCGGTTCGTCTCCATATTACGTTACCGTTTCGCCCGACAACGCATCGGTCTATATTACGAACCCATTTTCAAATACCATATCGATGTTTAGTCGTGACTCTAATACCGGCGCATTAACATCGATGGGGACGGTCGGTACTGGTTCGATACCATATGACATCGCCATTTCACCAGATGGCACTTCGGCCTACGTAGCCAATTACGTTGATAACAATCTAGCGATATATAATCGCAATACCACGAGCGGAGTATTAACTGCTAACGGTACGATTCCAGCCGGCGATAACCCGTGCAACATTGTTATATCAACCGATGGTAACTACGTTTACGTCACAAATATTGTCTCTAACAACATTTCGATGTATAGCCGTAGCTCCTCTAATGGAGCTTTGACAGCTCTTAGCCCAGCAACGATCACGACCGGCAGCGGTACTAATCCACTTGGTATTAAAATCTCACCGGATGGTAACTCGGTCTACACTGCTAATTATGGCAATGGCAGCATTTCGATGTTCAGTCGTAGCACCTCTACTGGACTCCTGACAGCCCTGAGCCCAGCAACGATCGCGTCGAGTAATCCATATGACCTTGCCGTATCTATGGATAGCAAGTATGTTTACGCTGCTAATGTCGCCCATGACGTTTCGATGTATATCCGTAACACCTCGACTGGCGTGTTGACGTCGAATGGCACAGTAGCAGCTGGTAATAACCCAATGCGAATTATAGTTTCGCCCGATGGCATATCAGTTTATGTTGTAAATCAAAGTTCAAATAACGTGTCAATGTACAAGATTAATTCTAGCAACGGCACACTGTCAGCATTAAGCCCAGCAACGATCTTGGCTGATACACTCCCATATAACATTGCCATTTCACCGGATAACAACTCGGTTTATGTTGTGAACATCAGCACTAATAATGTTTCCATGTATAGCCGTCAATAAATACATACCTCTTAAATCTATAAATAGTCACCACTCTGTACAGTAAGCGTAGGGTGTTATAAAATAGGCAAGTCGACAATCAAATCATGGGGTGTCGCCAAGTGGTAAGGTGAGAACTACCAGTGGCAGTTCGCAAGGCCGGAGCCTGGATGACGAACGTCACCAAGCGAGGCGAGGTCGCAGAAAATTTAGAATAAATTTTACTGCGACATGGGTTCTAGGACCAGGCTACCAGAAACATTAACATCAGCACATTTTATAAGTTATAATGATAATCGTAATGGGGTGTCGCCAAGTGGTAAGGCACTGGTTTCTGGTACCAGCATCCGGGGGTTCGAATCCCTCCACCCCAGCCAGATGCGACAGCAGAAATAGTGACCCAGGTTCCTAATTCTGATGTGGCATCGGTAAACACAGAAATAGCCGCAATCCTGCGGCTATTTCTATATAATTGAAACTAACGAACAGCTGTTTCTAGATATCTTTCTTTAAATGGTCCGTAAAGCTTTCCAATTCAACAACTGCCTTATCGTATTCTTTTTTGCTACCACCATTTTTCACACGTGCTTCAGCTCCATCAACTTTTTTCGTTAACTCTAATATTCTTTTTGTTTCTTCGAATGTGACACCAACTCCCAACTTTAATTCAACAAGATGTCTTATGAAGCGAGAAAGCTCTTCGCCTCTCAGGACTTTTTTCATTCTTGATATTTCACTCATTACATTTCTACGATACTCTGGTTGCATCTCTTCATTGCACGCCCAATCAACAAGAGAATTTCGTTGTTCATCCAAAGTGCAATCTTCATTAATATTAAAATTATGTTGTTTTGTTTCTTGTTCTTGTGACATTTGCATAACTGAATCTATAAGACAATCCGAAACTTCTTCATCAGAAAATCCCATTTCATCGATTGCCTTATGAATATCAGCCTTTTGGTCAGCTGTTAATTGTGTATTATCTTTAAGTTCAAAAATGTTTTTGTCTTCTTGGATTGTGGTCATTACTAACTCAATTACTGAATTATATAACTCTCCAGCAAGTCTTCCACCGGTACATTCAAATGCGATCCGTGGTAGTTTTTCGGCAATCAATGTATTCATTTTATCCGGATCATCAGTTATCGACTTTATATCGTAATTATATTTAGTGGCATCTTTAGCCAACCAAGACGTATACTCGGTTTTACCATCAGCCTTAAGCACTTTCTCAAAAGTTAGATTTATTAGTTTGATATTAGCTTCTATATTAGATTGTTGTTCGGACTGCATTAATCCGAGAAACCATATATGGGTAAAAAAGTATCTTAGCACAAACAAATCTTTAACTAACATATTTTTGTCTATTTTTTGTTTGCGTTCCGCTATGATCTTGTCTATTTCTTTTTCAAGTACGGGTTCAGTTATTAATACGGACTGAACATAGCTTACTAAAAAATCAGGAAGTTTATCTTTAGCGTCATGGTTTTTTAGAGTGTTTTTAGCGGAGTCTATTTTTTTACGATTCAAAATTTTACTAAATATCTTCATATTTAAATTATACTCTATTGCTTGTAGACACCATAAGTGCTACGTTTTGATATTTAAGCTCAGGACAGATGTGCCAGCAGAAATAGCGACCCAGGTTCCTAATTCTGCTTTCACACCAGTATTCTAAAAGTAATTCATCTATCGGGGCTATTTTATATTCACATGTTGATTGGACTATAATGGTCAATAGACATCATGAATAAACCGATGAAAAAACATGTCGAACAAGGTATGCAAGCCACTGTTGCAGCGGCTGGCGCCATTAATCCCGTCTTGGCTGCAGTTATTGGTGTTGCTGCTGCGTTATTCGGTCCAGCAATCGTCCGGCGGGTTGGACGTGTAGACAATATCGTTCAACAGATTAAAGATAGCCCCGACATATTCACCCCCGCTTTATTATCAAATGAACAATTCCAGGATGGTCTTATATTTTTTATTGAGCAATACATTCGAGAGCGTAACGAAGATAAACTCGTGATTATGCAAAGTATATTCGCTGGCTTCGGGCAAGCCCCAAATCTAAATGAATTTCCTCTTGAGGAAATGACCGATCTCGTGAGTAGGCTTCGTTTTCGAGATATCAAACTATTCAAATCAGCCGTTATCCATGATAATCAGCACCAAGAGCTGACAATGCCAGAAAGAGACCGGGCGTTCATATTTAACGAGCACCCATTCAATGTAAGTCGACTCGTATATTTTGGATTGCTCATGGAAGATCGCACAAAAAATGGCAGTGCCATACGTGAAGCAAGTGATCCTGGTTTTTTGTACATTTGGATATCGCCGTTAGGCCGGCAGTTTGCCAATTATCTCGAAGATATGCCTAACTCTTAGGTCCCATAACGACGATATATAACTTTATCATTTACAAACAATGGCGAGTTTAACCCTCTTATAAAACTGTCTTGCTCGTTTAGCGTTCCTTGTTTCAATACATAACTGGCATAGTTCTTGAAGTGCGTTTTTTCACTACTATCTATGCCGTAGTCCTTTATTAGCTGACTTGTAACACGTTTATACTGCTCTATCTTATTAAATAATTGTTCTGTTGGCTCAATGTTATCGAAGTCTCCATTATCCACCATGGCTAAGATCTGTTCAGTTATCATGTTCGCTGTGATTGACCGTTCTTTACAGTCGGGATCTTTGGTCGACTTTGTGCATCGATAATACACGTGTCGATTTTGTCCGCCATCTTTGCGTTTTTTGAAGTGTTCTTCGACAGTTAGTCGCGAACCACAAGAACCGCAGTAGAAAAGGTGTTTGAATGGAAACTTCTTTGATCCCCAAGCTGTTTTTTCTTCTGGCATAATTGCCATCATTCTTGCTCTGACAATGTCGAATAATTCTTTGGTGATTATTGGTTTATGCAACCCTTTGTATAGTGGCCCACTTTCAGGGAATTTAAAGTATCCATAATAGAATGGATTTATTAATATCCTGTATATTTGACTTAGTGACAGTTTTGCACCTGCTTTGGTAGTAAATCCTGAGCTATCTAACCAATCCTTGATAGTTCTGCCACTTTGATTCATTAACCCCGATCGTTCAAACATCTCTTTAATAATAGGAGCTCTGTCATTATCTAGCATTATGTCTTTAATACCGTTATATGATCGGTTGATGTATCCAATTGGGGCACAGCCAGGTCGCCAGCCCATTTCGCATTTTGCACGGATACCGCGCTTAACATTAACTCCTCGATTATCGTTCTCGAGTTTAGCTTGCGAACATAAAATCATTAATAAGAACTTCTCGTTTGGTGTGTTACTAAAACTCTGTCCGAATGTTCGTATTCGTTGCAGTTTGTTCATGTCCATTAGATCAACAAGTGATCCTAAATCGCCAGCGTTACGAGACAATCTGTCTGGCGCCCATGTTAATATTGCGTTGAATTCGCAGTTTCGCAAACCATGCAATAATTCATTAAATACTGGTCGATAACCTGATTGTTTCGCCGAAAAGCTTTCTTTTTTGGTCTCGACTACATTTAATCCTTCTCGATTCGCCATTGCCATCATCTCTTTGATTTGTGAGTCGATGGACATCGCCTGACGTTCGTCAGATTCGCTCGATTTACGAGCGTAAACGCAGTATTTTACATCTGTTGTATCTGTTCTCATCTCAAGCACAACAGTACCGCCAAACAACAATGAAGTCTAGTAAAAAAGTGGTGTAAATAGTACAATCATGATAAACATTTACGCCAAAATCTAAACTAGAAGTAAGTTTGGCGTAGTTGATGAAATAATCGAGAAACAATAAAGCCGAGTAATAGCCATAAAGAGAGAAACTGGAAGGATTTGGAATGAATAAACCATTGAGCAAAAAAGCACTTGTAATAATGGGTGTTTGCCTGTTATTGCTGACTGGTTTAACTAGTTCTTCCTTGCTGCTTATAGGCTCTATCATCTGTTTTGTAGTAGCCGTCTTTTCAAAGAAAAAGAATGTGAAGAAGGTATCAAAAAAGTCAACAACTAGAGATTGGGGGGATATAGAGTAATGAATCTTCCGCAGTCGAAAACTAGGAGCGTCTACGTCAATCAAATTAAAATAATCGAAGCTAGTCTTAAAGACGCAACATCGGTTGAAGATAATAAAGAACGTTTACCCCAAGTACAGAAAAGCCTCGATATTTTAGCCGAAAAATACCAATATAATAAAGAACTTGGCACAGCAATATATAAACTTTACGAGCTGCAGGCATTAGTTCATTATTTTAACGGTAATGATGAGGACGCACTAAATTTTATCAACCAAGCGATTAAAACCAAGGGCGAGGATTACTCACTAGCAGAAAAGATAAAGTCACAACTTTTAGCAAAAACTCACAAGCCACAAGTTGTCGATCTCAAAGATATGACAAAGCAAGAAAGACGCAAGAAACTCATTGGACTTGAGGGCTGGCTTGCATGGTATGTGGTCGGATTGTTTATTAGCACAGGTATAACCATTTTCAACTTCTTTAATGGAGGTGTAGGCTTGTCATCTACCGAAATAAATAGTCTTAACCAGTACCAGTCTGGGCTTGGCGATACTTCCCGTACATTAGTTACATTTGAGAACGTAGCTATGATTATATATGCTGCTCTCCTCGTAGCTACAATAGTATTCATTCTTCGTAGAAAAAAGTTAGCAAAGGCGATTGCTATTGCGGGTATGGTTTTCGGCGTAGTGTATACGATAACTGATTATGCACTTGCATCATCTCTGTTTAATTCGGCTAATTTAACTCAGTATGTGCAGTCAGAGCTCAGTAGTACGGCTGGATATGCGGGTAGAAGTGTGGTTGCTGCTCTAATATGGATCCCGTATTTCTTAGTGTCCAAACGAGTAAAAGCAACTTTAATAGAATAACAACGTACGATAAAAACAAGGAGATGCTGATGAATCTACCAGATGATGCCCACGCAAAGAAGCAACATAAACCAAAGCTACAGACTTGGGTTATTGTATTATCAGCTATAGCTATTGTCGTTAGTTTAGCGAGTGCTGGTTTTTCGGCATTTGTTTATTTTAATACGCCATCGCAGATCCATAATTATGTGCAATCACACAAAAGTGAACTAAAGGGCGACAAGGGTAATACCGGGGAAATGGGCCCAAGAGGTATGTCAGGCATGAATGGGTCGAACGGAAGTAATAGTTATTCGCCGACATATTGTAGTACATATGATTATAGTTTCGGCTCGTCTACGTCGTGCTACTAACAGTTACGCCTTAATACGATTTTATAAAAAAGTTTTGCTGTCTATTCTTTTTCATCTAAATACCTGATACCCCAATATTCCCAAGTTTTACAATAATCACCCATAGCGAAACCACCGGAACTAATCATTTTCCGCCTGACATTGGCTTTGAGCATGCCTTCAATTATTGTGGCAATTGGTCAGAATAAGTGAATGGGAGTAACGTCTCCATCTCAACGTGTAACCTATTCACTGGATTTTTTGTCAGTGATCCAAATACGTATTTTTGTAGACTACTTCCTAACTTCTCACCATTGGTTCCTACGGCACTAACGATTTTAGATGGCTGATTTTCTGCTTTTGGATCAAATATAACCTCTAGATGTACGTAGTTATTAACCGATGATACCGCTTCGTTGGATTTTACAAGGTATGTTAATAGACTATTGTCATTAATTGTCAGTTGTATATTGAATACACCACCGTTAAGGCTAACTGATGAAGTCGCTGCCCTGAAGGATCTTTCTTCGCTTTCGCCCCGCCATATGAATCGTCTTTCGGCTATTATATTTAGTAACGCACCATCTGATAGGTTTGATGTGCCCGTAATTTCAATGACGCTTCCACTGATTGCTGTTGCGCTTGATGTTATATTGTATATAATCACAGGTTCAACCTGTTTCGGTGGCTCAGCCTCTTTTTTCTTAGTTGGTTGAACTGTGCTTTTGTTAGTATTGTTGTTTGCTGCCGTTTTGGTATCGGGCTTATTGCTACTAGCTGGAGCGAAGATGAACATTAGTAGTAAAAGTACAATAACTACAGATAATATTTTATGCTTTACAAACCAATTAACTTTTTTACTTTTAACTTTTGGCATACGACAACCTCCTTAGGACAATTAATGCATGGACTGTCGTTTGTACATAAAAAGGACAGCCACACTAGATTGTCTAGATCAGAGTAAGCAGTGATGCCTACCGGTTCGTGTAGCTGCCCATTTATGGCATCACTACACAAGCTTGCGCTCGCATTACTGCGTATACTCTAATCTAGACATTTTGATTATATCGCTATTAGCTAATTAAGCCTAGCCGTAAAGATGTGAATTAGATGTGGCCTCATCGAAGTCATCGAGCCTTATAATCCAGGGGTTTCTGCTATTTTGCCGGCTGTGTTTTTGGCCAGTTGCCCACCAGGATGGCTTCTTACCCCAAGTTATACTACCCAATTCCTGGTCCTGATTGAATATTTCTATTACCGCCATCGTCAACGCATCAACCAAATCATCATGTTTTTCGACGCCAAATCCAGTTAATTGGCTGATCAATAGTTCACACCCAGTTGTGGGGAAGAGCAATTTGCCACGTTCGATTTTGTCAGCAATCATGTTGAGGCGCGTCCTCTTGTCGGCGTGTGGTTTCACCCCCTCGACATTCAAGCCATGCCCTCGTAGTGTTTGTACCACTGCTTCCTGATAAGCAATGCTTTCAACGTAAAACTTAGGTGCACTCAGCTTGTCATTAATTTCTAGGATAGTGTCAATTGTCTGAGGAAACTTCATGCGGACGTTTAATGGCTTTGACAGTACGTAAATCTTCTGCCTTGCACCAGATCCACGGATCAATAACGTTACGATAGCCGTATAATCAGCGGTGTCACGTTCCGAGATTGCTAAATCAACGCCGATTGCGTATTCTTGGTACTCATTATGTAGACGTGCAGGTATCATATCGTAGGTCTGGATCATACTTTTTGTTATAATCTGCTCCTCATTGGCAATAATCTTTAACCTATATTCACGTTCCCAAGCGACACGATTACCAATTCGTTTGCGTTGCTTTTCGATCGCTTTTGCGTCTGCATACATACCTGGCCATAGTGGAACCCCATCTTTTTCAATTGGATATTCACGGAACTCACCAGTATGAGTTCCGGCCGCAAAACCATCCTTTAGACGCATTAAAAGCGAATCTTCGTGCAATAAGTTGCCGATTGTCACGAACTTAGTTTTTTGACTGCCAATCGGCATAATCTCTGATGTGAACCAGTCATAGGTCTTGTTACGGCCTTCTCTGGTCTTGACTGAGGCTGTATCCTCGACCATCGTCCGCTATTACTAGATCCGGGCGGTGTGGTCCGCTACGAAGGCCACGAATGCCTTGTTCACGCGAGACTGCGATAATTTTGGCACCAAGTTGTGGCATAGTCAGTGCCGAAATACCCCATTCGTTTGATTCTTCCTCTAAATTACCAAAGTCATTACGAAACAGTTCGTTTGATTAGACCTCAGCTCGGAAGTTGCGCAGATGTTGTTGGGCTTGTTGCTGGGTCTGGCTGACAATAACGATATACTTTTTCTGCATAGCTCCAATCATTGCCCATAATGGGAACGCCATACTGACGATGGTAGATTTGCCACTGCCACGAAAGGCCACAATAACTAAATGTTCAATACTATTATCTGCCACCTTTTGAAATATTTCGCGCTGGAAGTCAGCTGTTTCAAATTCAATATAGTGGCCGAAGTATAGGTGAAAAAACCAGTATAAATCTTTTTTGGCCAATTCCATTCTAACGTTACGGTTGTTTCGTATTTCCAGCCACAATTTCTTGTTAAGCTTTGTTGGCAAATTAGATTTCAACGGCTTCATCTTGAACCTCCTTTGAATCGATTAGGCCAGCCAACTTTAGCGCTCGTTCGACAAGATCGCTTTGCTCGTCAGTCAACACATCAGCTTGATGTTTGATTACGCCCTGAACATTGACTCTTGTTTCGTAATTCTTGTGGTGATGTTTTAGCCAAAATACAATGGCAGTCATGTTCTTATCCTTAATTGACTGAATTAGCTGTGATTCGGCCATATCGTTAATCATGGCAGAGCTATGTTCAATGGCTTCGTCGCAATCATCGGCAAATACCTCGTCATCACGACGCCACCTGTAATAGGTGGCGCGTGATAAGCCAATTTGTTTGCAAGCAACTTCAACAATAGGCATTTTTTCGAGTCGTTCAATTAAACTCTTTTTATCTGTAGTTTTATTGCGGCTCATGATAGTTTTTCTCGTTTTAGACCTGTTAACTTTTCCCAACGTTTTAATGCGACTTCGGCGTATGTTGGCGACTTTTCCATAATGAAGCAGCGTCTATGTAGTTTAGTGCTGGCTATAAGGGTCGAACCACTGCCGCAAAATGGTTCAACCACTAGATCATCGCGTTTTGTAAGCACTTTAATATAGGGAATAAGAATCTCGAGTGGTTTAGTACCGAATATTACACCTTGACCAGAGCTCTTCAGGTCGTCAGCTTGATACTCGATAAAATCAGTTGGCTGGTATTTCTTGCCTCGATTGTATCCTTCCCAATTAGGTTTACCGCTAGTTGCATATAATGCAGTTTCATATTCTTCCTGTAATCCGTCCGGTTCTTCATCGTGGTTATACTCTACGGTCCCACTTGAACCAACCATGGCAATGTCATATTTGCTGAAGAACTTGTACTTTGCCGAAAACCCTTGGTGTCTATTTGGTAAGTGCCAAACAATCATATTACGTACTTTGAAGTACTTTTCCATTTCACCCCAAATTTCGCGGAGATTATGCCAAGCTTCATACACGATAATAGAATGATTTGCGTTGGCATGCTTTGCAACATTTGCCATCCAGAGCTCGGTAAAATCTTCAGGTAGTTCGTCCGTTTCTAGGTATTTACGGTTACGCTTGGAACCAAATCCTTCGGTCGGTTTGCCGTGACGAATGCCACCCTTTAAATAGCTTAAGCGGTATGGAGGGTCAGTAAATGTCATATCTGCCAACTCACCACTCATTAGATTGTCGAAATCCTCCGAGATTGTGCTATCGCCACACATTAATCTAGAGTCGCCTAGTTTATATACGTCGCCCTTTTGAACGGTTATATTCGTGATGTCTAGTTTGGCGAGCTCTTTTTCTAGATCGAATTGTTCCGGTTCATCAAGTTCGATGTTAAATATTAAATCCAACTCTTCGCTTGTAAAACCAACTTCATCCAACATGGTTTCGTCGAATTTAGACAATAATTCCCAATCCCAGTCACCAGTTGCTCGGTTCAATAATAGGTTTAGCTTCTTTTCTTGTTCGATATCCGGCAGATTAACATATACTGCCGGCATTTCTGTAAATCCTAAATCTTTTGCACACTTTAGGCGCATATGGCCACCCACAACTACGTTCATCCGTTCGGGTGCGCTATTGAGTAGAATTGGATCGACTAATCCGTATGATTTGATGCTTGAGGTCAGCGTAGTAATCGCTTCATCTGACCATTTACGCGGATTATACGGTGCTGGGTTAAGGTCTTTAACTTGCACGATTACTATTTCTAGTTTTTGATTGGTATTGTTTTGCATTGCGTTTCCTCCTTGGGATTAGTTTGTTGTGGAGTGACGCAATTTTTCTGTAAACAAAAAAGGCGCCACAAGATTAACCAGCTTTAACAGCTTTATTGGTTAATTCTCGAGTCGCCTAATATGACGTATTTCAATATATCTCTTTGAGAATTGGTTGAACTGTAAATGTACAGTTTGAATATACAACGATCTGATTCAATTGTCAAAATACTTGCCGGTAACTTATAGCGAATAAGCAACTCTCGCAGTGCAGCTTAGCCTTACGTCCTAGCGTTTAACCAGTCCCACACTTTTTGGCTGAGCCAACCTTGACGTTCGTTATTTACACGACAGATGAACCACCTGTCGTTACTGTCAGTAACTTCCTTCATGCGATTCGACCAAGTGCCCGGACCATCTGTTGTATCCACAAACCATTGTGAATAAAGTGGTTTAGCCCACGACACCGAGTTCTCTTTAATCATTTGGTCTACTGCCTCGTATGCCTCAGGACGTTCATGCCCATTTAAATCGTAGCTAATAAGTAATATCATAGCTAAATCCTAACACTGTGGTAATGACAGTAGGTTATTTGTATATTTACCATCAGAATAAGTCTGTAGATACTTTGTGCCGTGACTATTTTCACGAATGCCACACCAGACTTTGTCAGCACCCTCGGCAACGTAAGCGTCAACCTTGTGGGACTCCATCCAACTTATCAACGCCTCGCGTTCGTCAGTACCTTTGGTGTTATCTTCGTCGTCATACCAACTATAGTGGCTGATGGCCTCGTGCGGATCCTGTGGATTCGGTTTCCTTATACCTGTAATTTCTAATGCCATAATGGCGGTCCCTTTCTCCTAGCGGATACCCTCCGAAGGAATTACGTTTTGTGTTTTCTAGTTTATCATACTGATAAATACGCGTCAACACATTTTGTGTAGTATAATATAGCAATATGGAAAACAACGAGAACCAGAAATACGTAGAAATTGGCAAACGAATCAAAGAAGCTAGGGATCAGGAAGGTTTAACACAGTCAGAACTAGGGAGTAGGCTCGGATATAAATCTCCAACATTTATGTCGCTGATTGAAGACGGTAAGCGTAAAGTTCGAATAGATGACTTAGAAAAAATTGCCGAAATGCTGCATCGAGACTTAAACTATTTTCTACAAGGCGAGATGACTAGCGCCCCTACAGTTAAAATGGCACTCAGGTCAGATAAAAGTCTGAACCAAGACGACATCAAAACAATTGAGTCAGTCATCGAAGCCCTCATGCGAGGTAAGGACACAAAAGATGGACGAGACAGACGATCTACCAAATAGCCCAAAACTAAAGGAAGCGCGACACGCTGCTGCCGCAATAATAAAAGCTTTAAAAATAACCGAAGCGCCAGTAACACTTAACGATGTTAACAATCATATAAAAAAGACCGTAAATCTCACAGTCAAGGGTACAAACGAACTTAGCAATAATATCGATGGAGTACTGAAGTGTGTCGGTGACAGGGTATTTATTTTGTACAATGAGTCGAAAAGTGTTAGTCGACAGAGGTTCACAGTGGCTCACGAGATGGGACATTTACATATGGGTCATGTGCATGGGAATTCAAGTATCGACCTGGGTTCTGACAACTTTGACGAAATCGAGGCGAATCATTACGCTGCCCATCTTTTAATGCCGCCATCTTTGCTCCGAAAAGACATAAAGGCCGGCTTAAAGAAGGTTGACCTACTCGCTAAAAAATATCAGGTAAGCGAAGAGGCTATGTGGTGGCAGATCGATAAGGCTGGCCTATTAAAGATTCTCTAGCAATTATGAGTTTCATTTACCTTAAATCACGTCAACACTATGAAGATCGTTACGACGATGGCACCGTTGCTAAGTGCCGTTCATGTGAGAATATAGTTAACGATACTTTTACTATTATGGGGAAGAAGCTGCCTAAAAAGGAGCTGACAGATAAATTACCTGGTTGGTATTTGCAATACAGCCTGTACTATTTTTGGTTTGTTGAATCCCCAGCTGCTGAACGAGCTGAAAATCGCGAGGCTACTATTGCAAAGTGGATGGCTGAAGACGAAAAGAAGGACGAACGTCTAGCTTCAGCCCATATCTCTGGTGGAACTTACTGCCGTGCTTGCGGTAAAGATATGCGAGTCATCAGTAAAGACTATATGCGTCGTGACAACCGTAAGGACGATGACATTCTAATAATGTTTGAATGTGATTACTGTAATAAGCGCCTAGCTCTCTGGGAAGACGGTACCGAATGGGAGGGTGCAAAGCACGAATGCGAGAAATGTGGCGGAAACACCGTCTCAAAACACACCAAAAAGTTTGATGTTATTACATGGACAGAGACCTGCGAGAAATGTAAGCACGTTAAAACTGAAATACTAGACCTAACAGATAGCAAAAGTGAGCCGGAACCCGTAGATAAATACCTAGAACTTGACCGTAAACGCTTCGTATTCGATAAAAATATGGAGTTTAAATACGACCAAAAGCTCAAACATCTAGAACGAATGGCTAAACTTAATGCCTCAGTCGAAGATAAAGTTCAGCATGTTGATGTATACGATGCCATCAAACAAGTAAAGAAACTCAAAATCGCCCAGTTAAAGGAGTTACTCGAGCCAATATTTACAAAAGATGGATATAGTGACTTCAAGCTCGGCGATCCGCAGATTGGTCGCGAAGTATCACTAGATTTCAGCTGCCTAGATACCAAAGATGACCGCGAGGAGTATCAAAGTAAGAAAACCCTACACAAGGCAATAGAAAAGGCACTGGAAGATACTAACTGGCGGATAATGAGTGCTGGTGTGAGTTATAGGCTCGGATTTTTGACAGGAAGTCTAAGGGCATACGAAAGTGAAGATGAGTTAAAAAAACTCGTAGAGCAACGGATGAAGAATGGCTACGTACCCAAGATCGAATCCAAAGAACCTGTAGTCCCAAAGTCCGACGAGAAAAAGCCGATTGATGGCGCAAATCTTAGAGAACATGCCTTAGTTTACCTCCATAATATGACTCTCGGTTCAAAGCCAGCCGAAATAACTCTCAAAAGTGGCAAGGTTAAGAAAACCAGCCTCTCCCACATTAGCGCCGAGATGAACCCACTCCTGAGAGTCTTTATCCCATTCCGAGAGGGTGATGATTCCGTGCCAAATTTCATTAGGGCATACGATTTCAAAATGGGTGGCAAAGAAGACAAACTACCCAAAGTCACCAAAGATAGCAGTGGTCGAGATATACGGATGCTATGAAATTGGCAAAACTTTGATTGCAGTGAGCAAGGCCAGGATACCCCATAGCAAAAGAGCAAGTGGGATATAGACGAATGCATATAGCAACACTCCTAGGGTTGGATCGGAACCACTTCGGTATCCAAAAACCCTACCGACTATGGTATATGAAATACCGAGCATTATGCTGTAGACGGGTACTACCTGAACTATAGTTATTGCGAAGAGCCCATTTTTGAATATTGGAATAGCCTCTATGGTCATATAGCAAATAATGAATCGGCCAATATAGCTAGCCGTGCTTAATAGTTTATACATCTGTGCTATTATGACATATTATACGCATAACGTCTATGATTATTTGAGACAGTCGGTTCGTGTCTCATTTGTCTCGTTTTAACCTGTTAATCGTACCAGACCTATATGCTCAGCCAAACAAAAATAACGACCATTTGGTCGTTATTTTTATTCAAAGCCAACATTCTATACTTAGATTGGATTCTAGAAATCTTCCAAGGCAATGCCTGTTTGTTTTGAAACTTTCTTAGCCCACGATAACAGTCTTTCAAATTGGCTATCGCGAGCAGCAAGCTCTGTCTCATACTTGTCAATTCTTCCGATAAAGCCATCAATAGTACTTATCAAATGATCATATTTTTGGTCGATAGTCACTAGTCTAGAATCAACTTCGGCAAATTGATTAGACATCTGACCCATCATGGTCTTCATAATATCTATGACTTCATCAATATCTTTTCGAGTAGCATTTTGTTCCATATTGAATATTATATCATTTTTGGTCATAAATATTTACCACGGTCAGAGTACCTCCATCCCAGCCATAGTACTTATAATTTAGGATAGATCCATTTATTGTCGTTCAAGTATATTATTGGCGGCATCAATGAATGACTGCACCGTTAAGACATATGGATGATCGTGAGGATTATTCTTATCGCCAAATACCACTGCATCGACATCCGCAACTTGTGAAAGGTGGCTTTCAAGTAATCTAAACCCATCTTCAGGACTGATATTACTACCATATCCTCGAGACATGAATATTGGAACATCCTTGAGATGATCAATTAGTCCAAGATCATCTATCATCGAACCGTTCGCGAGTGCCGTTGCGTAGAGATAGTTATTACGACTCATCGCACGTTTGGCAATTGTCATAATCGGCTCGCTCACTTCACGAACAATTTCGGGATTCATAGCTATATAACCTTCGGCGCTTCTACCAGACATAACAAATTGCATACCAAGTTTAAGTAGAGAACTGGGAGTAGCATTAATGGGCTCAGCGAAACTAGCACCTTTAATCTTTATTGCTTTTTCTCGTGCTGCATTTAATGCGCTTGCTGTAATAGCTGCGCTCATTGAATTTCCCAAAATGACAAACTTAGGGTCGAGATCGAATTCAAGTGTCGCATTGTATACAGCCTGTATAATGGCACTACCTACTTTATTAAAACTACCTGCACGCAAGTCTTTTGCTTGATTAGGGGTTAGTCTCTGAGCTTCATTAGTGGAAGAGTCGCCATAAAAATCTATGCCTGGTAGGTTGGTTGAAATAACTCGACGACCTGTTGATTGGGCGATTAAGCTATCAAATAAAGCTCCTGACGGACGTCCATTTTCATCAGCAAATTCCGTCATACGCACCAAGATTTCATCGCCCAATATATCAGATGGTGTCGCAAGAAAGGTTGCTAATTTCTGCTCGACCGTATCGGTAAATTCATTTGTGGATGCATAAATATGTTTCCGAGTAGCAACTACATTATTAAGCACGGTTTCATCACTTGCTCCAGTGTATCTAAAATCTTCAAAATTGGGCCTTGGCATATTTATCTTAAATATATAATATATTTAATTTATTGTCAACACACCCCAGCCAAAAATATCTTAAAGTTAAAAGATGCTCAAAACAGAGCATCTCTTTGTATTGTGTTAAATACCAACACCTTACAAAAATTTTAAGTTAATTCGAATCACTTCTCGTTTTGGTCTGTCGGTGACTTTCATAAAGAAGCTCAAGACTAGGTCAATTATTAACACAGTTTACAGTTGACTGTAAACTATAAAGTTTAGCACCGCGAATATCAGCTAAAATCACCAACTAAGCATTATTGTGGTGATTACAATTCACTACATTATCGACATTTCAGTGAGTGTAGCCCCAGCCAAGCATAAGCACTTTATAATAGAGTGCTTATTTTGTTTCCTTATTATTAAAAATTAGCTTCCAGGGTATACCATAATACGTATGTGATATATATCACATACGTATTATCCCAAAAGGCACATAATATAAGTACAAATAAAGTAATAATTGGGGGAAATATTTATGAGCGGTACATCTGATA
>CAIUMO010000014.1 GCA_903900345.1 uncultured bacterium
ACATTTATTACTGAGCAGACTGTGGTCCACCAGGACCAGCCGAACGCCATAGGCTACGTTTTCCCCGTTAGATTGTAACGGGCGAAAGCGTACCTAGTAGAGTGTGCTGCTTAGAATAAAGGTAAGTGAGGGGAGGCGGCAGAAATGATGAAACTTGGATGGTGGGCTGAGCGGCAGAACCCGTGAGATGGGATAGGCTTAAAAAGAACAGTTTATTTTAAACTTGGAATAAAGTAAGATTTAAATTATTTTCTCGGGGCTGTAATATGCGCTTCGCTGCCATAAAATGGTAAAACTATCTTTTCATTTTTGCCAGCATTTAACTTAGCTAAAACCTCAGCTTGCCAATTATCACCACGTCCGCCAATAATCGGTATACTCTGAGCGTCGGCAATTGTATTCATGACAGTCAAACCGATCCTCAGCCCAGTAAAACTACCAGGGCCTTGGAATACACCAATCGCCGCAACATCCGACCAGGTCTTTCCGTGTTCTTTAAGTCTCTCGTTAAGATAACCAAGCAAGTTTTTAGCCAAAGTTCGATCAGCCTGCCAATCATATTGCTGTTGCCAATCTTTATCAATCAAATTTAAGTGGCAAATCGAGGTGCTAGTGTCAATTAGTAAAATCATAACATTAATCGCTCAATAATTTGACCACTAATAAAACCACCAGACGACAAAACAAGACTTCTTGACGTCTCGGTTGGCGAAGCTATCTGAATTGACAACCTATCAATTGGCAACATTTCATCAACCACACCGGCCCATTCGATAACCGTGACTACATCTGAGTTGGCAATCGATTCTTGCAATTCATTATTCATAATCCCCGCCTTGTCTAATCTGTAAAAATCATAATGGTCTAGAATTATATGATTACGCCCTTCATAAGAACGATTAATAGTAAAACTTGGACTTTGAACGTTATCTTTAATACCCAAGCCAACCGCGATTCCCTTGGTAAGCGTCGTTTTGCCTGAACCAACATCACCGATAAGTTCGATTAGCTCTCCACCCTTTAGTAAAGCACCAATTGATTGGCCAAAGGCTTTCATTTCAGACTCATTGTTCACCTCTTTAAACATCATTAATTATTATAGCACCTAGCACTTTTTTGTCGTCTCAATTACAATAGAGCACAAGCGGTATGCAAATTTCAGACGCAACTATGGAAAAATTGCTCGTACGTAGTGGTACAGCTACTGTTGAGCAAATTAACGCCCTCAAAGAAGAAGGGCTCCATTCAAAGCGCCCGCTCCAAGAAATAGCCCTCAAGAACAAAATAATTGACGACAAAACCCTAACTAAAGCCTTTTCCGAATATTCCCAGATTCCTTTTATCGAACTCAGTGCCAACACCATACCAACCGACGTTTTAAATAAAATACCTGAGCATATCGCCAGACAATACAACGCCATACTATTCAAAGTTGAAGACGATGGTACAAATTATCTGGCGATGGACGACCCTGATGACGTCCAAGCTGTTAACTTCATAGAGAAACAGATTGGTACAAACACCAACATTTATGTTGCTTCGCATGAGAATATCTTGGCTACACTCGAAGCCTATCGTAGTGATGTCGCTCATGAACTAGACGAAGTTGTCGACATTCAGCGCGTCGATGATACCGAAAACGATAACGTCAAAGACCAAGATATTAACGAAAGTTCACCTATCGCCCAAACCATCAACTTGTTATTGGAATACGCCATCCGTTCTAACGCCAGCGATATACACATCGAGCCACGAGAAGGTTTCGTTCAGATACGCTATCGAATCGACGGCGTTCTAAAAGAAGTAAACCGCCTGCCGCAAAATGTCTTGAATTCCCTAGTTAGTCGTATTAAGATTTTGAGTAATCTAAAAATCGATGAGCATCGCGTACCTCAAGATGGACGCTTCAAGATGAAAGTTGGCGGCAAACAATACGCGCTTCGTGTTAGCACTTTACCGGTAGCTGACGGCGAAAAGACAGTTTTGCGTATTCTGGATGAATCTAACCAAGCCGTGTCACTCGAGTCACTTGGCTTTTGGGGTAAATCACTTGAAAATATCAAGACAGCTATGCCTGAACCAAATGGCATGATTCTCGTAACAGGCCCAACTGGTAGCGGTAAATCAACAACTCTTTTTAGTATCCTAACAATTCTTAACACTCCAAACGTCAACATTTCGACTGTTGAAGACCCAGTTGAGTATAAGATACCAGGAGTCAATCAAACTCAGACTAATACCAAAGCAGGTATGACCTTTGCCAACGGTTTAAGAGCCCTTTTGCGTCAAGATCCAAATATTATTATGATCGGTGAGATCCGCGACACCGAAACCGCTGACCTTGGCGTGCAGTCTGCCCTAACTGGACACTTAGTCTTTAGTACTCTACACACCAACAATGCCGCTACCTGTCTGCCTCGCCTCCTGGACATGAACATCGAGCCATTTTTGATTGCCAGTATTATGCGTGTTGTTGTCGGTCAGCGATTAGTACGCCGACTTCGTCATGACACTAGACAAAATTATCCGCCGACTGAGGCCGAAAAACAGTTTGTCATCGGCATGTTTAAATTAAGGCCAGGCCAAGACTTCAAATATATTCACGAGCTCGAAAAACAAGCTGCTGCCGAAGGTATTGGTGGTGATACGCCACTTAGTACTGACGAAAACGGTATAAATACCTTATGGCGTGCCGACATTAACGACAACGCCAACGGCGCTCAAGGTGGGTACAAAGGCCGCATCGGTATTTACGAGGTGCTAAATAATTCTGTGCCTATGCAAAAATTAATCATAGCTAACGCAACTAGTGATCAGATTCAAAATCAGGCAATCGAAGAGGGCATGGTTACAATGCAAACTGACGGTTTAATTAAAGCTCTTCGTGGCGAAACAACTGTCGAAGAAATTATTAGGGTAACAAAAGAATAATATGCCAATCTTTTCTTACGTAGCGCTCGATGCCAAAGGTAATCCAGTTAACAGCACGACTGACCAAACTGATCGCAGTAAAGTTATTAGCACCCTCGTAAAACAAGGCCTAAGGCCTATTAGCATCAAAGAGGTGAAAGTCAGCGCCGCTAGTCTAAGTGTTGGCAAGATGCTGAGCAATAAAAAGGTTAAAACTGACCAGTTGGTCATGTTTACTAGACAGCTCAGCGCAATGGTTGGAGCCGGCGTGCCTCTCTTGCGTGCCCTAACCGCCCTATCTGATCACGTCGCTGAAAGCCCAACTCTAAAGAAAATATTACTTAACGTTATTCACGATATTGAAGCTGGTTCAACTCTCGGCGATGCCCTAGACAAATATCCTGATGTCTTTAATGACGTTTATGTCAACATGGTGCGCGCCGGTGAAGCCGCCGGTATCCTCGACGACATCTTGAAGCGCTTGGCACTACAACAAGAAAAAAGCTCGACCTTACGTAAAAAAATCAGAAGCTCAATGGCTTATCCTTTAGTTTTACTCAGTATCACCGTCTTAGCCTTCTTTGGATTAATGCTCTTCGTCATACCTCAAATCGGCAAAGTTTTAACCGACCTAGGAGGAGCCGACGCTAAACTACCAGCTCTTACCTTGGCTATGTTATGGGTTAGCAATATTATGACAAGTTATTGGTATATCATGTTCGCTTTAATTGGTGGCGCAACTTACGGAATTTTACGCTACGTTAAAACTCCAAAGGGTAAATATCAACGCGATACTTTGTTACTTAAAATACCAGTAGTCAGTACAACTTTCAAAAAAGTCGCCGTCGCTCACTTCGCCCGAACATTCTCAGCCCTAATTGAAGCCGGTGTAGCCGTTTTGGAGGCCCTAAGTGTAACTTCACGAGCCGTTGGTAATGTCGTCTATGAAGAGGCTCTAATGGCCGCCGAAGCCGAAGTTAAAAACGGCCGATCGCTGTCGTCAGTTATTGCCGCTAACCCACTTTTTCCACCGATTGTGTCGCAGATGATTCTAGTTGGTGAAGAAACAGGCCAAACTGACCAAGTCTTAGTCAAAGTAGCTGATTTTTACGAGGAAGAGGTCGACGTCGCGATTAACGGCCTAAGCACCATTATCGAGCCTGTCATGATAGTCATCATGGGCGGCATGGTTGGATTGATTGCCGCCAGCGTAATGCTACCAATCGCCGGTCTTGCTCAAACCATAAAATAATTAATATAACATCAATATGCTCGTGTTATAATAAAGTAAGAATTACTAGTGGGCATCATGACAAAATTATTTTATAACGACAAACCTATCATCGGCCTAGATATCAGTCACACTGGTATCAAATTGATGGCTATTGACACCCAAAAATGGCTAGTCCTAAGTTATGGCTCACTAGATCTAGAGCCAGTTAAAGTCAAAGAATCACTGGAAGGCAACAGTACCTATCTAGCTGACAGTATTAAGTTTTTATTAAAAGAAAAGATCGTTGGTAGTTTGCCGAGCAATAACGTCACAATCAGTATCCCGACAGCACGCAGTTATACCCGAACATTCACTCTGCCTACTAGTGTCGAAAAATCATTGACCGATGCCGTCGAACTAGAAGTTGAACAATATATACCAATTCCAGCTTCAACCTTATATATTGATTATCAAGTGATCGAACGTTCCAAAAAAGAAATCATCGTCTTGATGAGTGCTATTGCCCGAACCATTGTTGATAAATGCGTTGCCGCCGCTGAAAGCGCTGGCCTAGTAGTTAGTCTGGTTGAACCGAGCATGAACTCAGTAGCTCGATTGCTCAAACGGACCGAAAATGGTCAATTACCGAGCGTCATTGTTGATATTGGCCCAGCTAACACCGATATCGCCATAGTAGATGGTGGCATTATCAGAATAACTGGTGGAGTTGCCATCGGTGGCAACACATTTACGTTAGATATTGCTAAAAAATTAGGAGTTACACTGGAAAACGCTCATCAGCTCAAGGTATTAAACGGCCTCAATGCTGGTCCTCGCCAAGAAAAAATCAAAGGCTCAATCGATCTCAGTCTTCGACAAATCATAGTCGAAACCCGCAAGGTTATTCGCTATTACAATGAACGAATTAGCGATGACCACAAACTAGAACAGCTATTAGTCGTTGGTAGTGGCAGCGATATGCCAGGCATTGGTGAATATTTTACTAACGAATTAGTTATGCCAGCTCGTGTCGCCAGCCCATGGCAAAAACTCGATTTTGGCAAATTACCTGAACCGGTCAGGCAATTCCGATCTAGATATATAACTGCGGCCGGACTAGCTATCATAGAACCAGGAGATTTATGGGAATAATCAATTTATTACCAAACGAGACCAAAAAGCAGATGCGCGCTGCTCGCATAAATGCACTGTTAGCTAAGTATATTGGTGTTTTGTTAATATCTGTTATTTTCTTGGCTCTTGCCTGTGTCACATCTTACTTTTTCTTGATTAACAGTAAAGCTACAGCCGAAAAAGTCATCACCTTTAACCAAACCAAGTCTGATTCCTACTCTTCGGTACTTAGTCAAGCTAACGCCATAAACGCCAGCTTTTCAGTTGCCAGCAGTATAATTAGCCAACAAATTTCATACAGCGACATTATTATGGGCATCGGCGCGGCCCTACCTAGCGGAGTAGTGCTGAACAGTTTATCAGTATCAAAGGACAATATCGGTACACCAATAGTCTTAAAATTAAGTGCTCAAAACGCCGAAAAAGCTACCGAATTAAAAGCCAATTTTCAAAAATATCCTCTATTTTCAGGCTATATTTTTCAATCGTCAACGCTAAATTCATCCGGTTCAGGCGGCTATCCAGTTGAAATTACTATAGGAATAACTATAACTAAGAATGTAAGTTTATGAAGAAGACTAAACTAAAAGCAACAAACCTCAGAACGGTAATGATGATAATCGTTGTGATAATTATCGCAACTTCTGGTTTTGGTTTTTATTACGCTCAAAGCCAGCTAAACGCAATGGCAGTTTCAGTTGGACAAAAAATATCAGAATCAGCTGTAGACGGTAAAAATAATCAACCAACGATAAAGCTAAAAGCACAAATAGCCGGAGCTAAAACAGCGATCGATAAAGTCAGTTCTTTAACTGTATCAAGCCAAGACTATCAAAACCAAATGATAAAAGATTTAAATAAATACTCATCGAATACCGGTGTATCGATCACAGACTATAGCTTTAGCGCCCAAGCCGCAACCGGATCATCATCTTCGGCGACTACCGGTTCCATCACAATAACCCTGGGCAGTCCAGTTTCATTTACTAATCTAATGAAGTTTCTAAAATCAATCGAAAGCAATGCACCTAAAATGCAAATTAAAGGTATAGATCTAAGTAGAAATCAAAGCTCCGCAGGTTATGTCACAGTTTCGCCATTAACAATAGAGGTTTATACAAAATAATATATTATGGAAAAGAAATCACTCAATAACCCACTCAGGCCAATCGTGAACATATTTTATAGATATAATTTGATAATGTCTATAATTATAATCGGTGCTGGTCTAGTATTGGCCATACTGACGCTTAGTAATATATTAAGTCTGCCATACAATTCTGCCAACTCCTCTTATGCGTCCAATGAAACAATAAAAATCAATCAGACAACTATCACGAGCATCAACAAACTAAAGACTAGCGACAACAATTCAAATCAAACTCTACCATCTGGCAGAATTAATCCATTTTCTGAATAATTAGCACCAAACGTCAAAAACGCTTATACTAATATTATGTTATTACTCGGATCAAGATTAATCGGTACACCTGTAATGGGCCTTCAAACTGGCACTCGTTTAGCCGTAACAAAATATCCGATCATTGATCCAAGTAATTTAATGGTTGTCGCCTATGAAGTCGACGGGCCAATGCTAGTTGAACGACCATCATTCATCAGAATCGCAGATGTACGCGAGCTAAGTGATGTCGGTATGATAATCGACAGCCATGATGAATTCATCGGCCTAGACGACGTTATAGCTATCAAAAAAATATATGACCTGGGCTTTAAATTAATCGGCCTCAACGTGATTGACGAACTCAAACATAAATTAGGCAATGTCATTAACTACAGTTTGGATACTGACGGCTTCGTTATTCAACAGCTGAATGTCAAACAAAGCCTACTAAAAAGTATATCGGATACCGAATTAATAATTCACCGAACACAGATTATCGAGATTAACGATCGCGAGATTATCGTCAAGGCTGCCGCTAAAAAGCTAACACCAATCAAAGACCCCGTAAAACTTACCTACATGAACCCTTTTCGATCAACCTCACCGCAAACAAACAGTAAAAGCTAATTCAGTTCGCTTAGGGCCTGTTTAACATCGTCATAACTAAAACCTAGTCTTACTAAATACATAATTAATTTGTTGTCATCCGGATAGCGCGACCGTTTTTTAGCCATGATCTTTTGCAACTCTTCTGTGTCATTTCGATCAGTTTGACTAAGCTCTTGGTCAATAATTGCGACCGAAACACCTTTGACGCGCAGTTCGGCAATTAACTTTCTCTGACTGACGCCTTTTTTTAATGATCGATTTTCGACCCAATAATGTGCAAATTTAGTGTCGTCTATATAACCTTTATCTATTAAACGGTCAAAAACACGAGTTGTTATCTCGGTAGTAACACCTGGCCTTAACTCACCATTCTTGTCACGTATAGGTCGAGTTTTACGATACAAATAGCTCTTTACTTCACTGGCGCTGTGCGGCCGCATCAGACAATATTCCAAGGCCCTGGCATAGACTTTACCAAATTGGCTTTCTTGTTCTAAATATACTAAGCCCGACTCATCATAATCACGGCCGACCCTAATGCCTAGGTCAATTAGTTGATAAGCATCCAAACTAAACCGGTATTTTCCGTCGACTGATATATTAACACGATTTTGGTTACGTGTTTGTATAGTTATAGCTGTAATTTTCATTAGCTATCCTTAGCAATGATCTTAGACGGCAGCTTCTTCGGCGACCTTAGTGCGAACCTTGGACTCAATTTCAGTCATAACTTTCGGATTATCTTTTAAATAATCTTTGCTGGCTTCACGACCCTGACCAATTTTAGCGTCGCCATAATCAAACCAGGCACCGGACTTACCGACAATATTATGCAGGACGGCCAGATCCAGTACGTCACCAGTTTTGCTGATACCTTCGTTATACATGATGTCGAATTCAGCAACCCTAAATGGTGGCGCGATCTTGTTTTTAACGACTTTAACTTTGGTGCGATTACCGATAATCTCTTCACCAGATTTAATCTGACTGGTACGACGAATATCTAAACGAACTGAAGCATAAAACTTCAAAGCGTTACCGCCAGTTGTCGTCTCGGGATTACCGAACATCACACCAATCTTCATACGAATCTGATTAATGAATATTACTGTCGTTTTACTCTTGCTGATAATACCGGTTAATTTACGCAAAGCCTGGCTCATTAGTCGTGCTTGAAGACCCATGTGACTATCGCCCATATCGCCGTCAATTTCGGCCTGCGGCACTAAGGCGGCAACCGAGTCGACCACTACCATATCAACCGCATTAGACCTAACTAGGGTTTCGACGATTTCTAAGGCTTGTTCGCCATTATCTGGTTGTGAAACTAGTAAGTTATCAGTATCGACTCCCAATCGACGGGCATAAGCTGGATCGAGGGCATGTTCAGCGTCAATAAAGGCCGCAGTTCCGCCTTTTTTCTGGATCTCGGCAATCGCATGAAGCGCCAGAGTTGTTTTACCAGATGACTCAGGACCATAAACCTCAATAATACGTCCTCTAGGATAGCCGCCGCCTAGGGCTATATCAAGCGACAAGGCGCCACTACTAACCAGCTCAATATCAACCGTCTTGGTATCACCAAGCCGACGAATTGCACCGTCACCAAATTGTTTGTTAATTTGTTCTTGTGCTAACCCAAGAGCTTTGAGTTTTCCCTCAGTCGCAACAGGCTTTTCGCCCAGCTCGGCTTTTTCAACTTTTTTCGCTGCCATTATAATCCCCTCTTTTATCTATCTTAATTATACGTTGATAGGTCATAATTTGCTATAATATAGCTAAGATGACAAAAAAATCACATGGCTTCACAGTTATTGAATTAATTTTTATTACATTGGTGGTTGGCCTAGCCAGCGTTTTGTTCTTTGTACAAAAGCATAACCTAGAGATTATCGCTAACGACGAAACCAAGAAAACCGCTATCAACGCCATGTATTATGGCCTAGAAGAAGTATTCTATCCAACCTATAAATATTATCCACAAACAATCAGCAGCGACAATTTAAAATCAGTTGACCCCGCTTTGTTTACAGATCCAAGTGGCGCCAAACTAGGAACCACTGGCAGTGCCTATACTTATTCGCCAACTAATTGTGTTAATAGCCAATGCAAAAGCTACACTCTCAAAGCTAACCTTGACAACGAAGCTGATTACATCAAGAATAGTCGCAATATTTAATTAACTAATTGCGCGACCGTTTTTGAATGCTTCGACTGCGTTACTTAATACAGCAATGACATTCTTAGGATTAGAGACGTAATTAAAGTGATATACAGTTCCTTCACCTTCGGTACTAAGTCTGACTGAACCAAAGCCAAATAATTGTTGAACAATACCCTTTTGGCTATAACTAACATCCTCAATGTCAGCTAGGCTGACAATTCTTTCACGTTTAGAAAAGAGGCTGGTTTGGACCTCTTGGACCATGCTCTCGTTAGTCAAAAACACCCTGTTACCACTATAAACACGATAGGATATATATAGGCCTAATACGATTAGTCCTATGAAAGCAAAAATAGCTAAAACCATTGCTGGCTGATTGACCACTATTCCCATAGCTTCGATTTGTTTAGTCATTAAACCTAGATTAAAGATTAAGACAAAAGACAAAACTATCAAAAACAACCCCAGTGATAACGGCAACAGCAGTCCGATTGGATGACGACCAATTGACGTAATAATATACTCGCCCTCAGATAAAGTCACACCTGGAAAAGTTTTGGCCGATTCAGTGTGTTTTATTCTGGTCGAATCACTGATAACTTGCTTTTCTGGATCGGTCGGTCGAATTACATGAACAGCTTGAGTCGTCTGGTTGTCATTTTGCGACTGGATGACTGGCGGATGAGCGTATAGTGGCTGACCATTGACATCGTAGGCAACTGGCTTGTTATAATCTTGGACTAGTGTTTTTTTAGCATTCATAATCTTTATTTATTATACCAACTTCTGTTGGTTTCCTTCCTTATTATAAGTTTTTCCGACGTGCTTGTGGCCCTTGGCAGTAACACGACGTCCACGTGGCGTTCGTTCGATAAAGCCAATCTGCAACAAATATGGTTCGTAAAAATCTTCGATTGTTGTTGCTTCGTCACCTGTCAAAGCCGCAATTGTATTAAGTCCAACTGGATTATTGCCGTAATTATCAATTATCCTATTTAGCAGATTTCTGTCACCTGGGTCTAAACCAAGCTCGTCAATTTCAAGTAAATTAAGTGCCGCTGTCGTAGTTGGCACGTCGATAATACCATCACCGTTAACATCAGCGTAATCACGCACCCTCTTTAGTAATCGATTAGCAATTCGTGGCGTCAAGCGAGCCCTGGTTGACAATATCTCAGCTGCCTTGGTGTCAATTTTGCTGCTTAATATATTTGAGGCTCGCTTAATAATACGCGCGATTTCATCTGGTGTGTAAAATTCTAGTCGATGAATAATTCCAAAACGATCACGGAGCGGCGCCGTCAAAGCACCAGTTCGAGTCGTTGCCCCAATAACGGTAAACTTTGGTAAATCAAGCCGCACACTGCGAGCTGCTGGCCCTTTACCGATCATAATATCTAACTTGAAATCTTCCATAGCGCCATATAAAACCTCTTCGACCGATCGCCCCAATCTATGAATTTCATCAATAAATAATATGTCACCATCCGACAGATTAGTTAAAATACTTGCCAAATCACCAGCTCGTTCGATAGCCGGCCCAGCCGTAATCCGAATATTCTTGCCCATTTCATTAGCAATAACCGTCGCCATAGTTGTCTTGCCAAGTCCTGGCGGACCATACAACAAGACATGGTCAATTGGCTCGCCACGCTTTTTGGCAGCATCAATTGCTAACTTTAAATTGTTTTTTAATCGATCTTGACCAATATATTCATTAAAACTTTGCGGTCGCAGAGTAATCTCGATCTTTTGTTCATCAACATCGTCACTACTGACCGACGCATCAATTATTCGTTCGATAGCCATTAGATATTACCTCTTAAAGCCTGAGTGACACGAGCCGCAGTTGATAGTTCAGTCGAGACACCTTCTAAGGCCTTAGTTGCGTCGTTTAAGCTATAGCCAAGTGCCATTAACGCTTCCAAAGCTTCGTCGTTACTGGATATAATATTCGACAAACCAATATTATTGATATCACTACGAATGGCATGACCGACCTTGTCTGACAAATCAATTACTACTCTTTCGGCGGTTTTTTTGCCAACACCACTGGCTCTAACAATAAAGGCTGCGTCACTGTTGGCGATGGCATTACGAACAGCTTCGATTTCACCAAGTGACAAGATCGCTAAGGCGGCTTTGGGACCAACACCTTGAACTGTTATTAGCAGTTCAAATAATTTCTTAGCAATGAGGCTCGAAAAGCCGAATAAATCTTGGCTTTGTTCACGAATATGATGATAAGTATAGAATTTAATTTTTGATTCCAATAGGGTTGCTTCGAAGTCTCCGGCTGCAACCTGAACTTCATAACCAACGCCATTAACATCAACGATCACTGATGATCCAAACTTTTCAACAACGGTTCCAAAAACATGCGCAATCATATCTTCATTATACCAGGGGTCATTAGATAATGGGTAATTGCGACCGCCAAAGCATCGGCGCAGTCATCTGGTTTTGGAACTTCCGATAGTCCCAATTGGATTCGCACCATCTCTTGAACCTGCTTTTTGTCAGCTTTACCGTAGCCAGTAACAGTTTGTTTGATCTGAAGTGGCGTATATTCGGTAATCGGCAAGCCACCTTTACGACCAGCCAGCATCGCCACACCTCTGGCATGTGACACACTCATAGCCGTTGTCACATTTTGGGAAAAGAAGAGTTTTTCAATCGACATAAAGTCAGGCTTAGTGTCGGCAATAATTTCAGTTAAACTATCAAAGATATCCTCTAGTCTGACGTCTAGTGGTGTATGTGCAGGTGTTGTCACCACGCCAGCATCAATCATTTTCATTTTGCCTTTCGCAACTTCAATCACGCCAAAGCCCAAAATGCCAGTGCCAGGATCAATACCGATAATTCTCATATCTTTAGTATAGGCTATTTGGTTAAATGTCGAAATGAAGCTAGCTTTTGAAACAAAGCCGCAATATTACTACGCCATTCCCATAACCCATAAATAACCGCCACCAAACCAACACCAGCCAAAGACCACCACAGGATGTAATTATTCTCAGGCAGAGTTGTTTGCTTGGGTGCATAATCAGCCCCTGGAATGGTACTGACTATGTTTCGGCAACGATTAGTGTCAGGATTACGCTCCTGGCCTTCCTTGCATGGTGTTAAATCGCTAGTCCCTAAAACCGTCGTTGCGACCGATCGACAGCGATTGGTATCGGGATTACGTTCCTGGCCTTCGGCACAAGGTGCTAATGCCACAACGTCCGATACAATGCTTCGGCAACGATTGGTTTCTTCGCTACGATATTGACCATCTTTGCATGGCGTCAAAGTCGAACTAGTTGTAATAATCAGCCGACAACGATTAGTCTCGGGACTACGATATTGATTAGCAGCACAAGGTTGCAAATTACTTTCAGTGATTATCTCAGGTTCAGATTCAATTAATGACGGCAAATTAACGTCGTTTGGAGTTGGCTGATTAGTATATTGCCAAATACTGTCAACCAAAGCCCAGGCCATACCATCACCAGGGTTATCATACACAGGCGTTTCATCAATCACAACGTCGTCAATCGAGCTCAGGCGCACCTGACTAGTGGTATTAACTAATGTAAATTTTATATCAGTATTATAAAATGCCAAATATTGATGCGAGCCAATGTGTAATCCGACCGGAAAACTATACATCTTGGGATCATTAATGCCAACATAAATTACATAATTAGTTAAATTAACGTCGGTGTCATTTGGATTATATATCTCAATAAATTCGTTTCCATTATCACTGCCTACAGCATTTGGCAGTAACTCAGTAATCTTCAGTGGCAACAAATCCAGCACACAGCTATTATCTGCGCTATGTTTGTAGCCATTTGGTAGATCAGCTTGAATATCTGGCAAATTTAAACATTCATCGTGCCAAGTGCAGTTACTATTACTAACGTCCATATCCTCAGGCACAACCAACTGTAAACCATCAATATTTTGACAGAAATCTGGCTGACAATCTAAGTTATTATCCAAACCATAGTTAGTCGGAACAGTCAGTTGAAGACCATCCAAATTCAAACAGACGTCAACAGGGATTTGGGTACAATCACCAACATCGTCAATCGAATAGCCATCTGGAACAACCATCTGGGTTCCATCCAAGTTTAAACAAACATCGATTGGGACCAAACTACAATTTCCAGCAATATCAGATTGATATCCATCTGGAATAAATGCCTGCACGCCATCTAAATTTACACATAAATCCTGCGCTTCATAAATCAGCCCAAAAGCATAATTCACATCAGCTGATATAACTTCAAAGTCCGCACTATTAATATCATTATCTTGCCGTGTATTCGTTTCAATAGTTTTTCGTGACATAATTTTGCCAGATGCCGGTAGAGCCGACGGACTATTACCTTCGGCTGACACAGCCGTAGCTCCCCAACCGACTTTATCAATTTCGACACCACTATTATCAATCAGCCGTATATGTCCAGCCACCCCAGACAAAGTTGCCGAAAATTTAAAATCACTACCAAGATTTGGCCCGGCAATCACGTATTGATTTGAGACAGCAAACGCCGACGCATGACCAGGCAAATATATGTGTAAACTTGCATCATCAACTACAAAACATGTCAATTTATTGCCATGTTGAGTCGAGCTAGCACTAGCATAGTAAAGGCACCAATTGGTAATCTCAACATCGTTGGCGCTATTGTTGTATATCTGAATAAACTCGTTATTCGCCGATGTCGCATTGCCTAACTGAACCTGGCTGATAATAACATTCGAGCTAATCGCCTGCGATGATTGTGTGATAAATACAGATAGAATAATCGCAATAGTTAACGACATTATTACATAAAGCTTATGCATAGCTTAATACTATGCCTTTTTTAAGCTAGATACAAGCTCTAATCAAAAATACTAAAAACTATTCAGGTAAATCAGCTGTGATATCAGCATTATTGTTGATATTAACAACATCGTCCAAATCATCTAGCGCATCAAGGATTTTGATCAACTTTTGCGCACTTTCGACGTCACTAACTTCAATCAAATTATTTGGTACATATTGCAGTTCGGCACCTAGCACAGTCAAACCGGCAGCGACAATTGCGCTGCGAACTTTGGCTAAATCCTTAAGCTCAGTATAAACAACCAATTCTCCATCTTCTTCGACAGCATCATCAGCCCCAGCATCCAGTACGGCCAGAAATGCGTCTTCGCCAACTTCTTGAACTCTGATTACACCTTTACGAGTAAATTGAAACAGCACACTGCCAGCATCAGCCACGCGGCCACCGTTTTTGGTGATAGCATTTTTGACTTCAGGGAATGTTCGATTGCGGTTGTCAGTAGCGGTTTCGATAATAATTCCAACGCCACCTGGGCCCATCGCTTCATAAGCAATTTCTTCTAATACGGCAGCATTTTTGTCCGACACACGGTCAATTGCCCGTTGGATATTTGTAGCTGGCATATTAGCTTCTTTGGCTTTTTCAATAGCCATATAAAGTGTCGAGTTCATATTCGGGTCAGTACCACCACGCGCCGCAATGGCAATTAAATTACCTAATCTGGTAAAAACAGCGCCACGCTTAGCGTCTTTGGCGCCTTTTTCGCGTTTGATAGTTGACCATTTACTGTGTCCTGACATTATAAACTCCACGTTATTTAATATGGTATTTTTTATATTATAACAGATTACTCAACCAAGTTCGAGTCCCTTAAGTTGTACTTTGTGACTCGCCACATGTATAAACAAATGCCAACCAAAATTACATAATAAATCGCCATCATCCACCATGTTAATTGAACCGTACTGGACACCCATGGCAAACTGGCCAGATATTCAGTGACGCTAACCATGTAATGTAACAGCCACATCGCTGGCAAGCTGATAATTCCACCGATTGCCGGCAATATTAAACTACCAATACCAGCAATAAATGTCAGCAACATCGCCAGTGAAACCAACGGTAAAACTAGTAAATTAGATACCACCGCCACGTTTGATAACAGCCCAAACGCCGCAATAATTATTGGCGCCGTGGCAATTTGAGCCGACACGGTTTCAATTAAAACTTGGCCAATAAAACCAGGTTGTTTGTCGCCAAATAAATATTTCGTCGCCAGTGGAGCCAAAATCATAACACCAGCAAAAGCCGCAAATGATAATTGCCAGCCCAAATCACCCCAGGCATAGCCAGGATTAATAATTACCGTAATGGCAATTGCAATTAACAGTAAAATAATCGGATGAAATTTACGCCCATAATACCAAGCCGCTAGACTAAGGCCTGCCACTAATCCAGCCCGTGACATACTGGGACTGACACCAGTTATCGCCATAAAGGCTACAATCATGACACTGGCTGACAAAGCAGACAAATATTTTGATACTTTTTCGAGTAATCGCCTGGCAAGTCGCACTAATATCGTCAAATTATAGCCGCTAGCGACCACCACATGCGTCAAACCCGCCAGTTGCAACGCCAATACCAAATCCGCTGGTAATGACCGCCGCTGACCGACCAAAAAGCCAATCCCTAGACTTGATTCAGGATCAGGAATCACCCGTCGCACCGCATCAGCAAACCAATCTCGTATCACCCTAGCAATATCACCAGGTTGTGGATGAACTATTTTATCAATATTAGCACGATAAATGATGCCAGCAAAATTACCAAAACCAGTTGTTAATTTGCCACTAACAATTATTTTGTCGCCACGTTTAATATCAGCGTTGCCCGTCGTCACCCACAGGTTCCCTGACATCGCCCTGCCCTTTATTATCAAGCTGTCTAAACGAATCACAATTTGATTAGATGTACCGATATCAATATCGTCTTTAACTCTGCCAGTTACTGAAACTGATTGACCATAAAGTGGTTTAAATTGCGCCAATTCAGATTGCGATATCGATCCGCGCCACAGACCAAAGATTACTCCACTAATTAACACTAATGGCACTAAATATAAATATCGCCGCCAAAATGATACAACCATCAATATAATGGTGATTGCCAGACTGATACCAGATGATGTGAAATCATTATCAATATATTGAGCTACGATCACGCCAATGAATATACCAGCACAATATATAGCGATTAACCAAGATACGTGGAGTTTGCGCTTTAGGACCCACCAGTTCATAGATTAAGTGTAACATAAGCTTAATTGAAGGTTTGCTAGCTCTTGAGACTGGTGAGACTTTGTCACGATAATTTTCTTTCAGAAAATTTCGCGATCACACGGACTTTCACCAAATAAATATACCCATCAGCCGATGGGTATATTTATTTGGTGAGGCTGGTGAGACTTGAACTCACGACATCTTGCTTAAAAGGCAAGCGCTCTAACCAGCTGAGCTACAGCCTCATATCTGGAGAATATACCATTTTTAGACGCTATTTGTCAATGTTTGTGATGTTTGTCAGCCAAATGAGCCGGCTTGGTCAAAAATATATCAACCACCGCAATAATCAAACCCACACCGATGATAGCCGTACGATAATTAATCAACCAATTATAGATATTGTTGCCAATACCATGCAGCATCAAAACATGACCAAGTGGCTCAATCAAAAAAGCTAGCACCAATAGTGTAAATAAGCTAGCACCAATAGCTCGGCCGATAAACGTTTTGTAAGTATAGCCATGAAACAACAAAATACCAGGTGGCAACAACACTATAAAAGATAACGTCAGCGCGGTCGTTAATGGACTAGCTGGAATACCCAAAGCACTGGCAATCAGTCCAGCATCAAACCCCCATATTCCACTCAACAATGATCCAGCTGCTAAGGCTAAACCTAATAAGCCAAATCGTCTTTTGGTAATGAATGACGGCACAAACAACACGAGAGCGATGACTAGGACAATCAAAATAACATCCATATTATTTATATTCCCTTCATATCGGTTTGAAAAATAGCCGTCGTATTCGTTCCAATTGCCTTGCCGTCCACCGTACCGGCCGGCAATTCAATCACGTACTTGGCGACGCTTTTAGGAGTAAATGTCTCGGAAGTTGAAACATCAGGCGAAGCGTTTTTGACAATATAAACTACCTTTTTATCACTATTAAGCCAGACAATATCGATTGGTATCTTCATGTCTTTCATCCAAATCCCCCACTTATCTTCTTTGGGGAAAATCATCAAAAGAGCTTGATCAGAAGCCAGCTTGGTTACGCCAGATAAGCCCTTAGCCCTAGAATTATCATCGGCCGCAACACTGGCGTGAAATACACCATCACCAAATTGCAAACTAACTTTAGACTGTGGCAAATTTGGTAATATAATGTAAACAAAAGCAGCAGCGACAGCTATTAAAACACCAGCTATAATTAGCCAAACACCGTGATCTTTTCGATTGCTCATTAACAATATAACCTATGAGTTATCATAAGCATATTATAACAGCAAGGCTTAACTTAAGCGCCGACTTTGTCTTTTTTATTGTTACGCTTGGCGTTATTTTCGATATATTCAATGATCGGACCGGCAACATTACGTCCGGTTAGTTTTTCAATACCAAATCCAGGGCTGGCATTTACTTCCAAAATAAGCGGACCACGGCTACTGCGCATTAAATCAACACCGGCAATATTAAGACCCATGGCTTTAGCAGCCCTAACAGCAATTTTCTTCTCTTCATCAGTTAATTTGATACTTACGCCTTCGCCGCCTTTATGAAGATTAGACCTGAAGTCATCGTCAAGGCTCTGACGTTTCATGCTGGCAACTACCCGACTACCAACCACAAAGGCACGGATATCGGTACCAGCTGACTCTTTGATAAATTCTTGCAACAAAATGTTCGTACCGTCATCGTTGGTCAAATAAAATGCCTGCAATACTGATTTGGCGGCTTTTTTAGTCTCAGCCAAAACTACGCCATTTCCATGCGTACCACGAGCTAATTTAATAATAACCGGCATATCACCTAATTGTTCCAGTAAGTCATCAATATCGGTCGTATTGCGTGACACAACAGTCTTTGGAATACCGACACCAGACTTGGCTAACAGTTGTAAACTACGCATTTTATCGCGCGACCGACTAATGGCAATCGAGCTTGAAACGGTATATAAACCTTGCATTTCAAGTTGGCGTACAATCGCCGTACCATAAGATGTCATATAAGAGGCAATGCGAGGGATAATAGCATCAAATTTAGCTAAGTCTTCACCACGATAACTGACAGTTGGGTTATTTTGCTCGATCGAAGCATAGCATTCTTTGTATCTTATAACTTTAACTTGATGGCCACGTTTAATAGCCTCCTCTTTAAGGCGCTTGGTTGAATAATTACCTGGGCCATTGGATAAGATTGCAATTTTCATGATTTTTTCTCCTTATCTACATCAAACTCTTGATTGATACGTGCGTCGACCAAGATGTTATTCTCTCTTAAAAAACGCCTACCGACTAATATTTCATAGTTCATGTCTGACCTATTAGACAGACCGATTCGAATCCGATAGGTTACTTCCTTTATAACAATATCTGTGTCAAATAGATAGCGTTTGACGCGATGACCAGTTGAACTGCGTACATAGGATCTGGCATAGCGCGACAACTCCATTGAATGAGAATGATTGTCCGACGGAGTGAACCTTAAAATATTTTTGCCATCAGATTCTCTTTTGCACTCTTCAATTTTTGAACAATGTAAAGCTCCCGAGTAGGCTCCGGTATCGATTTTCGCCAGCACGCCGTGAATACCAAGTTCTGGTATATCAACGTGCTCGCAAATTCCAAATATTTTATCGCTTTTATTCATATATACAACTCAGTAATTTAATCTGTATATTGTATCACTTTTTAAAGAATTAGTCAATGTCAATGGCTGGTCTAAAAATCTTTAAGTAGCTCTTTTTGCTTTTTGGATAATCTGGTTGGCGTGTCAACAATAATGCTGATAATATGCGGACCACGACGGTCGCCTTGCATATGCGGTACACCGTGATTAGATAGTTTAAAATCAGTACCAGATTGTGTGCCAGCTGGAACCTTCATACGAACTTTGCCATCAACCGTGTCAACGTTAATTTCAGTGCCTAGCGCCGCGTCAATCATACTGACATGTTGTTCAGATAGAATAATATCGCCCTCACGCGTGAAAGTCTTGTGAGCTTTGACGTGGATATGAACATACAAATCGCCTTTTTGGCCATTACCAATCGCTTCACCATATTCTTTCAAACGAATTGTTGCGCCGTCATCAATGCCAGCTGGGACTTTAAGATTAATTGATTTCTTACGACGTTCAATGCCTTTGCCACGACAGACGGTACAGACCTTTTCAGGTACTTTACCGCGACCTTCACAAGTTTCACAGGTTGTCGCCTGTTGGATTGGTCCAAAGATCGTATTCATAACACGATTAACTTGACCAGCGCCACGGCAAGTTGGGCAAGTCTTCATTTCATAACCAGGTTCGACAGTTGTGCCATGACAATGCGAACATTCATCATTCATTTCAATTTCGATTTTTTCTTCGACACCAAAAACCGCTTCTTCAAAAGATAATTGTAAAGTCGCTTCGACATCGCGGCCGCGTTTTGGACCTTGGTTGCGGCCACCACCGCCACCACCAAAGAATTGACTAAATATATCGCCTAACCCGCCATCACCAAAGTCAAAATTAACGTTTTGACCATTGAATCCACCAAAGCCGCCACCGAATGGATTGCCACCAGTTGGTCCGCCACTGTTACCGCCGACGCCAGCGTGACCAAATTGGTCGTAACGTTGACGTTTAGAGCTGTCTTTTAAGACTTCGTAGGCTTCACTAACTTCTTTGAACTTTGATTCATCGCCACCCTCTTTGTCGGGGTGATGTTTAACTGCAGCCTTGCGATAGGCCTTTTTTATTTCGTCATCAGAGGCACTTTTGCTAATGCCTAACACTTCATAATAATCACGTTTTGTCATTCTGTATCCATTGTATTAAATTAGCACTCTTATTTCAAGAGTGCTAATTCGAGTATTTAGTGTTATTTATTTTTTGTCGTCGACAACTTCACCTTCGACAGGTTCGTCATCTTTTTTGGCTTCACCTTCTGCAGGCGCTGCTTGTTCCTTGGATGCCTGTTCGTACATCTTGGCACCGATTGGCATAATAGCATCGTTCAAGACCTTAGCGGCTGCTTCCAGCTCGTCTTTGTCTTCGCTGTGCTCATGCTTTTTGGCTTCTTCGATAGCGTCAGTAATGACTTTTTTATCTTCATCGCTGATCTTATCTTTGAATTCATCTGGCATTTTACCGGCTTGGTAAATTGCACTCTCTAAGTGGTTGCGAGCATCAATGGCTTCGCGCTTTTTCTTGTCTTCCTCGGCGTGAAGTTCAGCTTCTTTTTGAGCTTTTTCAATGTCTTCTTTGCTGAGGTTGCCGCTGTTTGAAATCGTAATACTTTGCTCTTTGCCAGTACCTTTGTCTTTGGCGGTAACGTGCAAAATACCGTTGGCGTCAATGTTGAAGGTAACTTCAATTTGCGGCACACCGCGAGGCGCAGGTGCAATACCATCCAATGTAAATCGTCCAAGTGACTTGTTATCACGGGCCAATTCGCGTTCACCCTGAGTAACGTGAATCTCAACCTGTGGCTGACTGTCGGCAGCCGTGCTAAACGTTTCAGATTTAGACGTTGGGACAGTTGTATTGCGTTCGATTAATTTAGTTGCAACACCACCCATGGTTTCAATTCCTAATGATAGTGGGGTAACGTCCAGCAACAACACGTCTTTGACATCACCAGCCAATACGCCACCTTGAATGGCAGCACCAACGGCCACAACTTCGTCTGGGTTAACGCCCTTCAAAGGCTCTTTGCCAAAAATTGCTTTGACCTTTTCGACAACTGCTGGCATACGAGTCATACCACCAACCAAGACTACTTCGTCGATTTGAGCAGCAGTTAAGCCAGCATCTTTTAGAGCTTTTTCAACTGGTTCAGCTAAGCGATTAATCAAATCAGATACTAATTCTTCTAGTTTTGAACGAGTTAATTTGTATTCAAAATGTTTTGGACCGTCGGCATCAGCTGTCAAAAATGGCAGGTTAATTTCGGTTTCATTTGTGGTTGAAAGTTCTTTTTTAGCTTTTTCAGCTTCGTCTTTTAGACGTTGCATAGCAGCTTTGTCAGATTTCAGATCAATTCCCTGCTCGTTTTTAAAGACGTCCAAGAAGTGGTTAACGATACGGTTATCAAAGTCTTCGCCGCCAAGGTGTGTATCACCGTTGGTTGATTTAACTTCAAATACGCCATCACCTAGTTCAAGCACTGAAATATCGAACGTACCACCACCAAGGTCGAATACGGCGATTTTTTCTTCTTTCTTGCTTTCCAAACCATAGGCCAGGGCGGCTGCAGTTGGCTCATTAATAATACGTTTTACTTCTAGACCAGCGATTTTACCAGCGTCTTTGGTGGCTTGGCGTTGAGCATCGTTAAAGTAAGCCGGAACAGTAATAACAGCTTCGGTAACTTTTTCGCCCAAGAAAGCTTCAGCATCAGCTTTTAATTTAGACAAAATCATAGCTGAAACTTCTTCTGGTGAATAGTTTTTGTCGCCCAATTTAATTGCTACGGCGTCGCCGTTTTTGACGATTTCGTATGGCATGATATCCAAGTCAGTTTGAACTTCGCTGTCGCTAAACTTACGACCGATCAGACGTTTGACGCCGTAAATAGTGTTTTTAGCATTTGTGACGCGCTGACGTTGAGCAACTTGCCCAACCAAACGTTCGCCATTTTTATTAATCGCAACAACACTTGGCGTCGTACGATTACCTTCGGCATTTGCGATTACCTCTGGCTTACCAGCCACCATGTATGCTACGGCGCTGTTAGTTGTACCAAGGTCGATTCCAATAATTTTACCCATAATTTATATCTCCTATTTTTTTATCTATCTTGTATTAATTTTAGCACTCTAGTGCTTAGATTGCTAATATATCTATTGTAGGTTAATTGGCACTCGCGTGTCAAGAGTGCTAGCTAATTTTGTAATTTTCAGCCCGACGGGCGATTTCAGCCGCTTCGTCGGTCGAGATAATGATGATTGGCTTACTGTATTCAGATGCGATATTAACGGCGTCGGCTGGTTCAAAGGTCTGATCATTTATATTATGGTCGTAATTAAAGCCCAAGAATTCTAGATTGTCTAGGATCCGACTGCGAATAATACTAGATCGTTCGCTGATAGTTGCCGTCAGGACTAGACAATCAATACCGCCCAGGCTAGCTGCGGCTTGACCAATTGATTGTTGGATTCGATAAACAAATAATTTTAGCGCTAAGGCCGCCATTTCGTCGCCATTTTGCTCGCTTTCTATTAGTTGGCGAATATCATTCGAGCTGCCACTAATACCCAGCAGACCGCTATTTTGGTTCAGATATTGCTCTAGTTCTTCATCATTAAAACGTAATGCGCGTTTAATCGTCAGAGCTGCCGAAACATCAATATTACCACTACGTGAGGCCATCACCAGGCCTTCTAGCGGCGTATAGCCCATAGTTGTATCAACACTCTTGCCATTCAGTACAGCCGTTACACTGCTGCCGCTACCAAGATGACAAATGATCGTCTTGGGCAATAAAATACCTTTACTGTCCAGATCTCTGACAATCGAGCCGACTGATATACCGTGATAGCCATATCGTCTGATATCTAATTTGTCAGCCAATTTAACGTCGATACCATAATGCCAAGCCCATGGATACTTGGTGGCATGAAATTCACTGTCAGACACAGATATAATTGGGACGCCAGGAAAATTCTGCCGTAATTGTTTTATCTCAAGCAGCTCTGTCGTAATGTGAAGCGGCACAATCAACTGGGTTTGGCGCATAATAACTTCAATTTCAGGAGTTATTAGTTCATCCTGCATAAAACGTTTGCCTGGAGCAACTATTCTAATGCCAATAACCTTGACTTCATCAGTATCATCGATAACCTGACGCTCACGCAGCAATGGCATAACATATCCAGACACACTACTGAGGTCAATATCTTCATAAGTTTTTGAGTATTGTTGGCCAGCATGTTCGATTTTGCCGAAAACTTTACCATCGACAAATTCAAAATTGATATTCGCCCACTCGTAACCATTAGCAAACACGGCATATTTACGACTAGCGCTGCCTGGATTGACTACAAGTGTTAACGATTCTGACGCCATATGCCCCCTAATGACTCAATGATATAACTATTATATTACTGACGCGTCACTTTAACCATAGCATGACGAATTGGACGGTCATTCAAGGTGTAGCCCGCCTGCATTTCTTCGGCGATAACTTCATTTTCACCGGTGGCGTCCTCGTCAAATTGAATTGCTTCGTGCAGATCTGGATCGAATTTAGTGCCAGCGACAGCGTCAATTCGTTTTAAGCCCATACCTTCCAATGATTTTTCGAGGTTTTTCGTTAATCCAGCCACACTTTGGACCCATTTGTTGTCTTTTAAATCTTCGGGCGTATAGGTAATTGCTCGCTCAATATTGTCGATGACTGGTAGTAGTTTCAAGATTGCGCCAGTCTTACCTAATTCTAATGATGCAATCTTTTCAGCCTCAGTTCGTTTGCGATAATTTTCAAAATCAGCCCGAGTGCGCTGCAAATCAGCCGTTAACTCAACTAGCTGTTGCTGAAATTCTAATTCTTTTTTATTTTGCTTTTTTTCTGGCACAGTTTTTTCTTCCTTTTTATCTACCATATACCCTCTTTTCTAATAACTAAAGAACTTCTTCTAACATTGCCCCAGCGTGGCGCACCAAGCGCATAACTTTGGCATAACTTTGTCGGGTCGAACCCAAAACGCCGATATAACTGCGATCACTGTATGGCGAACGATAACGGCTGATAATCAAACTAACACCACTGGATTTGCCGATTGGGTTTTCAGACCCAATATAAACATTTAGTGGTTCGTTCGGCGCCGCTTCACGCAACCAAGGTTCAAGGTTATCCAACAATCTGGCAACTGCTTGAGCGTGATTAGCCTGCGCAAATTCAGGCTGCGAAAACAAATTACCAATACCGCTCATATAAAGCTCATCGCCAATTGTGGCAATACCTAAATTGTGAGTCAGTTCAACTAAACTATCAACAGCACTGCGAATCGCACGGTCGGCATGATTGCCATGCGTGTTGACCCTAGCCTCAATCGTTCTCGCACTACGATCGAGCATTGGCAATGATTTGTCGTCATAGGCGTCGTTAATCATATTAACGTAAAATCGATAACCGGCATCAGTTGGGATTCGGCCGGCACTGGTGTGTGGTTGCGCAATAAAGCCCATTTCTTCTAATTTAGCCATTTCGCTGCGAATTGTAGCACTGGATACATTAAAAAGTTTGGCTAACATCACGCTGCCAACTGGGGCTGCAATCTCGGCATGTTGCTCGATAATCGCCGCTAATATCTGAATCTGACGCTCTGTCATGTCGATATTATAGCGTAATTTAGCACTCCATGTCAACGAGTGCTAGGAACCTAATAAATTAAGATATTGCTTTAGCTAAATATATCAATTTTATTATCTTTGATAGATAATAGTTAATATGAAACGGACTGGAGTCAAGTACAACGGAAAATTCTACACTTACAATAATGTTGAAGAAATTTCTGAGACCCTAAAAAAATTAAAAGAAAACGGGCTAGGCTTGGATGAGATAATCAAACGAGCTGATGATAACGTCCATCGATCTGAATCCGACAGTGACCGTACTCATTACAAGGAACTCATAGGATTCATTCTCGACGAAAAAGCTTTCGTTATTTTTGCTAATGGCGTTCAGACATATTTTCCGACATATGACCGAGTTAACTTAAACGAAGTTATTAGTAAGAAAACCCTGTACAGTACATCATCGGTCAAAGATGGAGCTATTGGTTTTAGTAGTCTACTTGGATTAGTTATTGTAATCACTTTTATCTTTGGCATAGCTTTTTCTGGCAGTTTAACTACAGTACTGGCAATCATGTCTATTGAGTTTGTGGTACTGACACCTGCAATTATTTGGTCCTTATATTTATCCGAGAAGAAAAATCTTACAGACACTATTTGTCGAGCCTATCGAGCTGGATTCGAGGCGTCTAAAAAGGACGCCGAATTCCATCTTGAAGCTGCAAAAATGGTAGAAGGCCTTTACGATAAAATCAAAAAGTAAACAAATTGATCATGATTTGATACTTGGTTGTCCGTCATCTCTGATTCCGTTATACTTTAAGACATATGTATAACCAAACACAAATAGACGCTATCAAGAACTGGCTGGGCAGTGGATCGATTAATATTTTTGGGCGGCCATTTGCTGGCAAGGACAACCAAGGAAGACTACTAATAGATACCTTGGGGGGTAATCTAATCGGCGGTGGCGAAATCTTACGGGGTAGCACCATTCCTGACCATATTAAACAGTTTATTAATGATGGTAAGTTAATACCAAGCGATGATTACGTTAATATCGTTTTACCTTATCTCAGCCAAGCAAAATTCGCTAATGAACCGCTGTTTCTAAGTTCAGTCGGTCGCTGGCACGGCGAAGAAGATGGTGTAATCAGGTCGTTGGCGGCATCCAACCATCCGTTAAAAGCCGTTATCTATTTGAAAATATCAAACAACGACTCGCACAACAGATGGCTAGCACGTGATATTAATAACGATCGCTCGATTCGCCATGACGACACGGAAGCAATATTACAAACGCGTTTCGACGAATTTCAAAACAAAACACTACCCGTTGTTGATTATTATCGCCAACTGGGTATCTTGATAGAGATAGACGGTAATCAAACCCGCGCTGCAGTAACTAGTGATATTATCGACGAGCTTAGCAGGTTAGTTTAGCTAGGCCGTTCTTCGAGTTCTGCGACTGTGTTTAACTATTACACCAAACTTACGATTAAAGATATCACCTCCCCAGAAGCCTAAGGTTATAGCCACAGTTACCAGATAGAGCGGAACAGGCGTCTTGAACCATGGCGCCTCTATTATGTCATTCGTGATACCTGGTACTACGCTTTGAATTTCTCCATTAATTTGAACTGACGTTTGAACGAAGCCTTTGTTGTCGTTTTTGTCGGTGAGATTGAACGTAACTTTATAAATGCCAGCTGTAGTGTATTTAAATGTCAAAGTTTTGTAGCCAGAGTTAGATAAACTTAATAATTTGTCAGCTGACTGGTCACCCCAGTTAATATTCACCGCATAAGGCGGCGTTCCACCCCAAACTAATATGCCGATAGTCTGTTGTAATCCTGGTGAAAATAGCCGAGGCACACAAACAATCGCCACATGAGGCTGACCGCCTACAGCTACGCTACTCGGTTTGTATTTACTACAATCTGACAAATCTGGATTATTAACAACAGGCACGACTGATGGATTATTTGGCAAGACTGGCACTACTACTTCTTCAACTGGACTATTATTGATGACTGCATTGATAATAACGACTGGCGTATTTGGACCAGATTGATTAATAGCGTCATAATTCAGAGCGCTCAACACGTTTGTGCCCTTCTGAATTTGAATTATCAGGTTAAAGATACCGGCTGTAGTACAGTTAGTCGAACCGACTATCGAATCATTATCTTTGACGACGACAAAAGTCTCAGCCGCACATGTACCGCGCACCTCAACTGTATTTTGGTTGGTTATCACTTGACCATTAGTCGGTGATGTAATGACCGCACCAATTGTCGGCGCTGGGCCTGGCACAACTGCCCCGACCGTTAGAGATCGGCTACTGGTTAATGTCAAAGCGGCAGCAAAGCTACTGCTGGCATACAATAAAAAACCAACCAAAGCTAGAATCACAGCTAATGCTAAATGTGAGGTATGACTGTGATGAATCAGCTTACCTGTATGTTTGTGACTGACCAACCTAAAGTGACGCAAGCCAGGAGTTTTGGCGTGAACCAGAATAACCTTGCGTGAAGTTTTTGACGCCCGCTGGCTAGTCTTTCTTTTTGGTGTGTTTTTTGTTTTTGTTGGAGCTTTCATTTTTTGATTTTTCGATTATGTGTCTATTATACACTCTTATCATCCTCGACAGAATAAATATGATTGTAGCCAAAATGAATATTCCAGCTAGTATAAGTTTGTATGGAATAACCCAAAAGTCAAATGTACTTGTTATAGCTTGGCCTTTTGTACCATAGCCTAAAGCCAAACTGGCTGTATATTTGCCTATCATCCAAGAATTATCATATGTGACATCATACCGACGAATACTTTGTGGCAAAACATTCGACTGATCATTACCAACAGATAACGTTTTGACCAAATTGCCAAACATATCACGAATCTCGACATTACCTATCGGCTTTATGTGGACGTTACCGTCATTTTGAATACGCGTTACGAATGTAATTGGATTATCCTTTGGGCTATCCTCAAAAAACCAACTTTGCTTACCGTTCTGTTCTGAATAAAATGAGGCTAGACTAGCTTTCTCGGTTATATCATTTGAATTACCAACGCGAACAAGTAGCAGCACTCCAGCACTTACTGAAAGACCAACACCGCTACCGACAACATCTGGAGCTTGCCCAGAAAAACGCAATACCGCATAGTGACCGCCTGGCTCGGCGTTAGATGGAACATTTATTTTTACTGTTATTGTTTTTGTCTGATGAGCCTGTAGGGTAAATTGTGGTACAGGCGCAACCCATGTAATAACAGATGCTGTAGCTGGTAATTTATCGTCCATGACGACATGGGGCGTGCCAGTCTCGTCAGATGAACCAAAATCGTTAACTGTGTAACTATACACTAAATCTGAAGATGTAACATTCATGACTTTTAAAGATACCTCATATGACGTGCTGTAATTTGCGTTTAGCTCAACAAGCGCAGGACTAATCGACAAACCTTGCGCAGCATTGGCATTTGCAGCCTGGGCACTTACAATGCTAGGTATAGAACCGCACAGCAACAATACAGTTGCTGTGCAAAAAACTATAGCCTTATTGAATCTTTGTCGTTTCATTAAAAATTAGCCGTTATTACATATGTAATAACTGTTGAATAATTTCCACCTGCTGTTAATGCATCAATATTGGCGATATAACTGGTCGTGAAAGTATTACTATTTGACGGTATGTTTACTGAGGCAATCGTATCACCAGTCAAGAACTTGAACGTATTAGCTGCGCCATAGCCAGTGTACGGCGTGGCAGTACCAGTACCGGTCGTATTAGTACCGACAGAAGGTGTTCCGTTAGCCATCAGATTGATACCGAATTGCTTGCTATTCTGAACCGACCCTGTAGCTGTCGCCATCGGTGTAATTGTATTTGTACCAGACGTTAATGTATTACCACTATAGGTAATTGAATAACCAGTTGCAGCATTAGTTGAAGCCGTCATTGATGATGTACTAGCGCCAGTCGTACTGGTGGATAGCGTACCAAGTGCAACGGTTGCAGTTGCTAATGTAAATGTTAGAGTTTCATCAATAGCCGCATTGACCGTGATTTGACCAGCAGTTGATACAGCTATACCGTCTGAGTCGATTGCTGTTGTCCAAGCCGAATCAGAAAAGGTGGTTATAACACCATAGAATGTTACGTTCGCTGCCGTTGGGTTATGTACCAAGTTCCAAGTTATTGCAACTGATCCGGACGGATTAGTGACGTTAGCCGCATTAAGAATCCGTAGCGATCCAGGGGTACTAGTGCTAACAGTCCACCCAGAGACGGCTCCAAGTCCAGTTGGTTGCGACGCTAAGGTTGATAAATTATTGGCAAAACCAGACGGCAAGTTACAAGTTCCTGATGGGGCGCTACAAAATTTAACCTCAACCGATTTCACGGCTGTAGTGTTAGATAGTAATGCTCCAGTTGTTAATGAATACGTAACACCAGTAGCATCGCCAAGTGATGTGGATAATGCTAGTTTCCTATTGGTAATAGTCGCCGCATTAGCGCGTGGCATATTTAATATCGGGAAAACACTTATAACTAGAGAAAGGATTATGGCTTTGACTATTGATACTTTTTTGTTTTTATTCATAATAATCCCTTTCTAGAAATTAGCCGTTGCAATATATGTAATAACCGTCGTATAGGCACCAGCTGCCGATATGCCATCAATGTTGGCTATGTAGCTGGTCGGTAAATACGTTTGTATTGGTTGGAACGTTAATTGTGGCTACTGTATCACCAGAGTTAAACTTAAATAAGTTAGTTGTATTATAACCAGTCGCAGCCGCACCGGTACCAGAACCAGAAACGTTAGTTCCGACTGCAGGTGTTGTGTTGCTTACTAGATTTATACCAAATTGCTTGCTATTGGTTGATGAGCCAGTCGGCGCTGCAAGCGCTGTAATAGTATTAGTACCCGAAGTTAAGGTCGTACCAGAATATGTGACTGAATAGCCGGTTGCAGCATTCGTACCGACAGTCATAGATGAAGTACCAGTTCCAGTTCCGCTGGTCGTCAAAGTGCCCAGATTAACAGTTGCAGCTGCTAATGTGAATGTTAAAGTTTCGTCAACATTTGCAGTAACCGTAATTTGTCCAGCTGTTGATGCAGCAACATCACCTGTATCAATTGCAGTTGTCCAAGCAGAATCAGAATATGAAGTTATTCGTATAAAGAAAGTCGAGTTAGTAGCGCTAGGATTACGTACGCTGTTGAAATTTACCACTGCAGCACCCGGAGCTCCAGTATTAGAGGCATTTAATATACGAAGTGCGGTCGCATCAGATGTGTTTATCGTCCAAGTACCAGCACCGCCCAGTCCAGTTGGCGCAGTCGCAAGAGTAGCTGGCCCAGCACCCGACGAAAATCCACTAGCCGCCCCAGTCTGAGTACAAGTACCGCTTGCCGTATCGCAAGCCTGAAGCTTGATAGATTGAACAGTCGTTGTTGTAGGCAAAGTAAAGTTAAAATTATACGAAGTCGATGCACTTGCAAGCGAGCTACCGATTGTTACTTTGCGAGCTGTTATCTGAGCCGCCGAAGCCACGCTTGGTAAATATGCCAACAGCACGGTTGAAGCAATAAATGCATAGAGTATTTGTTTTGATAACTGCTTGATTTTTATTTTTTTCATATAACTTTTGGCCCCATAGGTTATTCGTGATAATAGTATCTGAATGTTATAATAACATAAGCGTGAATAAAACAATACCATTTATCACTTTCGTTATAGCTATCTCATTTAGCTTATTATTACCCTGCCAAAGCTACGCTCAACCATATGGCAAAGGCATCTATGGTGCAAACGTACCTTATGGCGACCAGACATCTTTGTCGATCGCTACCAATGGTGATATAAACGTCCAAATCACACCAACCAATAGTGGTATTCTATCAACCGGCACTAGCATTGTGACTATTACATCAACAGATGTTATGGGCTACAAGCTGTACATTCGAGCGCTTAGCGACACCAACATGAATAATTTAGGCGCATTACTGCCCGCCTCCGCTAACATTACGCCTGCCGCCCTGATCAATAACACCTGGGGCTATAACACTGACGCCACGACAAATTTTACTGGTATAACTCTAAGTGATATTTTAATTAGATCGATCACGACACCAGCATCAAGTGGTGATATTACGAATGTCACCTATGGCATCAAACTTGATATGGCTAAGCCTGCTGGCAGCTATGTTGCCAGTATCGTTTATACAGCCGTGCCTCAAACAGATTAAGTTTTTTTGTTTTTGCGTCGTTGATGACGCTTTACTATCCTGTAAATCAGAATCGTAACGATAACTATGGACAATAATATAGCTAAAGGTGGCATGTAAATAAAGTAACGCGTTTCCGAAATCGCTGGCGTATCACCAAGACCAATAAAATAAACGGCCTTATAAATACCAGGGATCTGTGGTGACGGTAGCTTATCAGACACCAATCGAACTGTACCAGGCAAGATCAAAGCGCTGCCTTGGTTAGTTGCCACCACACCGCTGCCCAAGATATTCATAACTTTGACGCTGTAACGACTGCGGTAGTGCGTCGTGCCGGTATTTTGTAATGCCGTACTCCAATTACTATCTCCACCAATTGCCCAAGGCGACGAAAATGAGATTAGATGACCAGCACGTGTTACATCACCTGAAACTGTGATATAAAGTAGCGAGGCTACCCGCTGACGCGCTATGCTATCTGTTTGCATGCTGATATCGTTGCTGGCAAATAAACTAATATAGCGCCCGCCTGGTTCGGCCGAAAGCGGTACACCGACAGAATACTGGACTTTTTTGGTCTCGCCAACAGCTAAATCAGCTTGTGCTGGATTAAAATTCACCCATTTAGCCGTATTCGATTCGGCTGTAAAAGCATAATCATATTGCTGGTCAATAACGCTAAACTCTTCCGCCGTCAGATTAACCATCATTGGCTTATCAGTTGAATTCGTAACCGTCAACGCACCATCCAGCGACGTACCTGGGCTAATTTCAAGTTCAGTTCTCAGTGGCGATATTGTTAAACCCTTTAAGTCTACGGAGCTTACAGCATAAGTTGACTGATAACCAACTAGGCAGCAAATACCAGTCACCAGCATAGCCATAGTGAATGGCTTAATATATTGAATGATCTTAATCGGTTTTATCATCTGTTTTTATTGTACCACCCTGTCATTTAGCGTCGTATGTCTTTGCAAGGATAATCCTTGCAAAGGTGTTGTTGGGCGCATAAATATTGTATAACTGCGATGTTTTGTTATAATCAAATCAGAAAGTGAGAGGTTATGAATTTAGGAAAAACTGAAATAATATTGTTGATTGTAGCAGTCGTATTGGTACTTTTTGTTGGTGGCAAAAAACTACCCGAACTAG
>CAIUMO010000015.1 GCA_903900345.1 uncultured bacterium
AAAGACATTAGACACAATCGTCGCTAGTCCAAAGTACATCCCTACCAGTACTGACAATGACAAGATATATGTCAAAGTCCGTACAGCTGCTAAACGAATGTCGAATAAGTGATAGCGAACGACGCCGTAGTAGAGGCTAAATACCAAGAATAATATTGAAACAGTACCAAGGCTACCGACGACGTTTGCTATCGTTCCTGGTCCTGTTACTAAGGGTACAATCAAAGATAAAATCAGTGTCATTGGTAGTGATAGCATTAGGCCAATGCCAGTCGATACGATTTGCCTTCTGACTAAACCTTTCTTGTGTTTTAGGCCGTAGGCTAGGACGTAAGATATCAGGCCAATCATTGATAAGACTCCGAGGATATATAGCCACACTAATGGTTCGAAATTGGCATTGTAGGTCTCATTTTCAATGAAAACGCCACTGATTACCAAAGGTGTTCCACCGATAGCGCAAATTAACCATATTGGTATTAAGGCTCGTTTGATGATCGCATTGAGCCAGTCTTCATTGATTAACTTAGTGACGAATTGTGTAAAGAAGATGACCATGGCGTAACTAGATACGAATAAAATACGCACGTCATACAGGGCGATATCATTTGGTAATGCTATGTCGTTAGTCAAGTTATACGAGATTAAGAAGATAGTCATTAAAACGCTAGCAGCTGCAAAAAGCTGATTGATGGGTTTTTTGTAGCCTTGTCTCAAACAGCTAGCTATTGCTAAAAGTAGCAAACTGACTGTGATGACGATATTAATCGGAAGCGTGAGCATATACCACATGATGCAATTTATTATAAAGCTTATGCGGCGTTTAGTACAGTCTGTCCACTAGATATAGCTGCTGTTGCCGCACCTGCGACTTCTTGTTGAATCGCTATTGGCATCGTAAAGTAGAAACTACTACCTTCTCCGACTTGACTCTTGGCCCAAATTCTACCGTCTAACTTTTCAATTAACTCTTTACAGATTGCTAAGCCTAGTCCAGTGCCGCTTGATTGGCGATGTAAATAATTATCAACTTGTGAGAATCTCTTGAACAATATACCCATCGCCTCTGCTGGGATGCCAACGCCAGTATCGGTCACGCAGACCATGGCTGTATTGTCATCGCTATTGATCGTACTGGTTATTGTGACACTACCGCCGGCATCAGTAAATTTATAGGCATTACTAAGAAGATTCAGCAAGATACGCTCAAATTTATCTGGATCAGTCTTCACTTTGACGTGAACGCCACTATAGGTCAGTTTAACGCCCTTTTCTTCGTAAAGCAGACGGATCTTTTCAATCGATTCTTTGACTAATTGATTTAGCGAGGTATTAGAGAAGCTCAGCTGTAGTTTATCTGATTCTAGCTTAGATAGATCAAGCATGTCGTTGACTAAATCAATCAAAGCTTTGGTGTTGCGATTCATATTATCCAGAATTTGTTTTTGTTTGTCATTAACTGGACCCAGCTGTTCTCGTTCCAGCAAACTAACCGATCCCCTGATAATAGTCATTGGCGTGCGTAGTTCGTGGCCGGCAATACTGACAAACTCATCCTTGGCTTGATCCATTTGACGCAGTCTAAGGTTGCTCTTTTTGACCTCTTCGACTGACAAAGTATTGTGAATTGCAACAATCGATTCATCGGCAATAGTTCGCAAGACCTTTATATCCCTAGTTGTGTAATGTGAAGTTTGATGTAGCCCTAGACAAAGATAACCTACGACGTCTGATTGAAATAGTGGCATCATTAGTTCAATACCATGCTTTAGCATTAAATGACGGACTGGATCATCTTCCGCTAACATTGGAGCCACAATCACTCCCTTTTTTCTACTGTAAACTTCCTGTAGTTTTAGAGCATCGTCTTTTGGTAGTTGACTGTGTCTGGTTGTGCCGGACGTTATGTAATGTTCGTTAAAAGTGTTAATAAAGAAAAAAGCTTGTTCGCTCTTGACGGTTGTGCTGATTTCGACTGAAGCTCGTTCTAGTAAGGTGCGCATATCAGTTGTTGAGGTCAAAATCTGATTAAATCTAGCAAAAAACTCATCACTTTTGTAGTAATCACGATAGAATATACTGTTAGTTAGACGGTCAAAAAGTAGCTTAACTGGCTGGAAAATTAGCAGTAATACAAGTATGACTACTAGGCTAATTGGGCCTTGATTAATAGACAAACTAACGCCTTTAAAGGTTTTAGATACGATTGCTGCTAAACCAAAATATAATCCAACCAAGACTGATAATGACAAAACATAGGTCAAAGTCCTGACTGTTGCTAAACGAATATCGAACAAGTGATACCTAACTACACCGTAATAGAGGCTGAACACAAGGATCATAAACGGAAATGTCGAAAAGTTAACCGTTGAAAATGAGTTGGTCAATAGTGGAATTACTAGACCTAACAAAATAACTATTATTAAGGATATCAATAAACCTAGTCCAGTTGATATCAACTGCCTTTTGGCTAGGCCTTTGGCGTAGCGTAGGCCATGTATCATGCCATAAGCTACTAGCCCGATCATAAATACTATACCTAGGATATATGGCCATATTAATGGCCCAAAGTCAGGTATGTAGGTATTATTACTTACATAAGCTCTAGTGATCACTAATGGCGTCGCACCGACAGCACATATTATCCATAATGGCCATGAAACATTTTTGATTAATAAATTAAATTTAGGATCGTTAGCTAACCTAGCGATAAGTTTGACAAACATAAAAATCGCCGCGAAACTAACTGCAAATAAAACGTGCATATCATACAGGACAAATTGGTCTGGCAGCCAAGCTTGATTCGAGATGTCCATAGTTATGAGCAAGAATGTGCTAAGGACACTGGCAGTAGAAAACAATCTGTTAATTGGGTTTTTGTAACCTCGCTTCATCAGGCTGGCGACGGCCAGTAGTAATAGACAGACAGCAACTAAACTATCAGATGAAATAATTATAATATTCCACATATGCAGCCATTATAAAGCTTATGTCACGATTAACACAAGTATTCTAACCTATATTAGTGTTTTATTTGGAGCGAGTTGGTGCTATCACCAGACGGTGCAGCTTTTTTGTGTCGTGAACGCGATCGTTTGCGTTTTGGTGGCTGAGCTGACTCAGCAGTTTTAACTGTCTGAATTTCATCCTGCTCAACTACGGTGCTACCTATTGGTTGTATACCAATTGGCCATTTAATAGCCTGAGCCCGTGATACTGGTGCCTTTTGCAGATTTTCGGGTGGCCTAATTGAGTCTGATATCTCACGTTCAACCTCAGCTCGACTGCGGCTGTAATTACGGCGAGTATTTTCGATAATTTTAGCGGTGTTGTCAATCTGAGCTGGCGGCAGACTTAAGGTTGTTGCGTTAAAGGCTGGGGCTTTCTCGCCCTTGATGACCATGTTAATAACAAAATTACGATTATGCATCTGTAACAAATCATTCGGTTCGAACTGAGGCTCAAACTGTTTTGCTAAAATTGGTGCGTCATCAGCCGAGACTCGGAATGAAATCATCGTACCAACGTTGCCAAAGACAGCGTCGCGCACATTCTCACTCATCTGGCTGATATATTGGTTAGCAACGGTCAAATTCAAGCCGTATTTACGTGCTTCTGACAAGATCGTAGCGAATGAATCGGTTGCAAAGTTTTGGAATTCATCGACATACAGATAGAATGGACGTCGATCTTCGATTTTAGTGATATCACTACGGCTCATAGATGCTAGCTGAATTTTGGTAACCAAAAAGGCGCCTAGGATTGAGGCATTGTCCTCACCTATCAGACCTTTTGACAGGTTGACGATCAAAATCTTGCCTTCGTCCATAATTTCGCGGATATTAAAGGTAGATTTAGGTTGACCGATAATATTACGGATAATCGGGTTAGCTGTAAAGGCGCCGACCTTATTAAGGACTGGCGATATAGCTTCGGCGACGAATTTATCATTCCAGCTAGCAAATTCAACTTTCCAAAAGTTCAAGACAACGGTATCTTGGCAATAATCCAGTGTTTCTTGGCGGAACTTTTTGTCGGTTAACATTCGGGTAATATCGAGCATAGTAGTGGTTGGGCGATCCAACAAGGCCAAGATGGTGTAACGAAGAATATATTCCAATCGTGGGCCCCATGATTCGCCGAACATACGTTTCAGGACGCCAATAACCTCAGAGCTGATATTAGTTTTTTGATTTGGATTAGTTACTTCTAGTGGGTTAAAGCCTAATGGAAAAGCAGTATCAGCCGGATTAAAATAAACGACGTCTTTCAAGCGACTGCCAGGTATAAAACGCATGTTATCAACCGCAAAATCTCCGTGTGGATCAATAATGGCATAGCCGTGACCATGGAATATGTCACTCAAAGCGAATAAAGCCAAGGTGCCAGTTTTGCCGGCGCCAGTTTGGCCAATAATATAAACATGTCTAGAACGGTCTGATCGATACATACCAAATTGATGATTAATGCCGCGGAAATTAGTGATACCAAAGGCGCTGATATTCTCATCAATAGCGTTATCGCCGGTTATAATTGGCAATTTTGCTGGTGGTTCGGCATTTTTGGTACTAGCCCAGACTACGTTAGGCGTCTCGACGTTAGTGTGCGGTAAGTGAAAAACACTGGCCAATTCTTCGATATTAAGGATATAACCTTTGTTGTTAAAGGCTCGGTTGCGATATCCAGCCAGATCTTCTTTTTTAAAGCTGGTATTGCTCATCTTGAAGCCGTTAAGGTTAGTACTGTTGAATTGTTTAAAAGTACCAACGATGGCCTGCATCCTCAACCTGGCATTAACAGTGCTATCCCCCAGATAAACCAGGCGAATTTTAACCTGATAGCCAAGTTTAGTCGCTTTTGATTCGGCTTCGGAAATGCGAGTCTTGCTGCGATCAGATAACTCTTTGGTTGTGCCAGCTGTTCCCTTAGAAGCTTCTGGTGGTCGCCATAAAGCATAGAGTAACCCACTTAACCAACTAGCGCCGCCGATTAATAATGTTGTTTTGTCTTTTTTGACATTAGCTATCCAAGCTTCAGAGGCTTTGTGCCAACTGTCGGCAATTGGTCGAGCCAAAATTTGAATCCAGACTTCTTCGCCGGTCGTCTCTAATTTAGCTAAGGCGCCGGTAATGCCGGCCAAGGGGTCAACTTCAAAGTTTTGGAAAGTCTTAATTGGCAGCATGTCGCTATCGGTCAAAGTGATTTCAGATGAATAGACAACACTGTGCTCGCGTTCGTGGGCAACATAATCATCGTCAGCCTTACTAATCTGAACACTTGGATATTGTGAATAGATCTGACCCTCGACGAAGCTGCGCAAGGTACGTGGTACCCAAGCGTAAAAACGAATTTGGCCATTAACCGAGGCAATCTCAAAACTAAGGTGTTCTTGAACGCCACTGTTCAACTTTAATTCAGCCTTATCGCGCAAAATACCATGCAAGCTGGCAAATAATTGCTCGGCCGCTAATTCACTTTTGTCATTGGCCTTTGGAATCTCTAGAATTAGCAAGTCACTTTCGACTTTTTTGATAACCTTAGCGCGACGATTATTGCGCCACGTCAGATACGTTAAAACAATTACGATTGGTAACCATACGTACCATCGCAACAGAAAGCTTAATATAAAAGACAATGTGTCCATAATTACCCTTTTATTGTCTCATTCCAATTGAGACTTGGCAATGTTAGTTTGTTTTTGGGTTAAAGGCGTAAGTTGCCTTGGCTACACGTTTAAATTGAGGTTTGCTTTGCAAATTCAAAAGAATCGTTGTCTCTTTGACCTGGCGGCTCTTTAGAACCCGCTTAACAATCTCGTCGCGGTGCAAAGGCTCAGCTGAATTCTTGAGGACGTCAGCGATAATATCAGCGACTGTGCCTTGGCCAAAACCCCAGGTGTCCAGGGCGTAAATACCACGACCAATTAATACGAAGCGAGAATCTTTAATTAATTCATTATGGATAGCTTGGGTGGTAACATCTTTGCGCTTAAAACTACTGCCTTTGATAGATTCGGCTATCTCTGAGAAGTGCATTGGTTTACCGTTTTCGGCCAAAATAACATAGATTTTGTCACGAATATTTTTTGGATTAACAGTTGGCCATTTAACTAGGCCCCAGTTATCTTTAAGATGAGCTAATGACTTGGATACGCTAGCTAATGCCCGTACATAATCTGGATGCTCATAATTTAACAAGTCGTGCAACTGCTCTATCATCAATGGTTCGCCATGCTTGCGAATAGTTGCAACGATTGAGTCGACTTCAGCGCGAATCTTTTTGTCGTCACCGTATTCCAAGATACCGACACTATGAAAATAGTCATCATTTTCACTGACAACAGCTAAACCTGGAGCAAGTTCGGCAATAAAAGCCACGTGGGCTCGTTCGCGTTGGTTAGTGGTGCCACCAAACAGATTATCAGTTAAATCTTGGACGCGAGCGACGCGACCCATTTCGGATAATTTACGAACCATAACCTTCTCTAGGCTGTTAACAGAGGTTATTTTGCCGTTTTCGGTCAAGGTTTTGAGTTTGTTTAGGATGGCTTTTTCGAGTTGGCGCACACGCTCACGGGTAATACCAAGCAGCTCACCGATCTGTTCAAGTGTTTCGCGACGATCGTACAGCCCAAAACGTCGTGTGATAATCTCGCGTTCACGCTCTTGATCAATAGTTGCTAATATTTCGGTAACGCCGGTCTTAAAATCATCTTTTTGTTCGCTGCCTGATTTATCGGTCATGGTCTAGTCTTTTCTTTCTGTCCACCCCTAAACAGTTGTTATAGATATGTTTCTAATTATAAAACAATATTTTTATAATGTCAAACATTTTGCGTACTGAGCTCATTATATCATGAAATAGACATGTCATGTAAATAGTGGTATGAAACGTTTTAGTCTATTTTTTGCGGCTAGTTGGCTTACGAACGAAGCGTCGCTTTTTACCGGCTGGAGCAGCCTTGATTAAATCTTTGGCTTGGTCATGAGTTATGCTGGTTGGATCAGTGCCTTTAGGGATCTTGGCGTTTTTGGTTCCATCAGTAATATACGGTCCAAAACGACCTTTTAACACCTTGATGCCATCGCCAAAGTCGGCAATATTCTTTTCGATTTCGGCTTTTAATTTAGCATCATATAACTCTATCGCCTGCTCTAGCGTGATTGTATGTGGGTCGAGTGGCTTAATGCTGACAAATAATTTGTTGATTTGAATATACGGTCCAAAACGACCGATGTTAGCTTTAATGACCGCGCCATCAAGTGTTTCGCCGATGTTTCGAGGTAATTTAAAGGCATACAGCGCCTCTTCAAGCGTAACAGTCTCGATTTTGCGTCCAGCTGGCATTGGAGCGAACTTTGGCTTGTCGGCTTCGTCTTCGCCGCTGCCGAGTTGTAACATTGGTCCAAATCGACCAAAGCGTGCCAATACCGGCTTGCCAGTCTTGGGGTCGATGCCAATTTCACGGGCCTTGGCAACCGAACTACGATCAATGCCGCCTGATTCTTCAATCAATTTATGGAATGGCTTATAGAATCCATCAAGCATAGTGTTGCGCGCCAGAGCGCCAGCGGCGATTTTATCAAAGCCAAGTTCAACAGTGGCCGTAAAGCCGTAGTCGACGATTTGTTCGAAATGATTCGATAAAAAGTCGCTGACAACTTCACCGGCTGGGGTTGGAACTAGCTTGCCACGATCAGAGCCGGTCTTTTCTTGGATAATCTTGCGCTCAACTGAGTTTTTGACTAAATTTAAAGTGATAATATCGCGTGGGGTGCCTTCGGCCTCACCTTTTTCGGCGTAACCGCGGACTTGGACAGTGTTAATAATCGTGGCATAAGTTGATGGTCGGCCGATACCGAGGTCTTCTAATTTTTTGACCAGGCTGCCTTCACTATAGCGAGCTGGTGGTCGAGCAAAGATCTGGCGAGCGCTGGCTAACGCTAGATCTAGGCTGTCGCCTGACACTACGGCTGGTAAAATTTCGGCGTCTTTTTTGCTGCCGCCATAGACTTTCAAAAAGCCATCAAAGATAATAACTTCGCCTTTGGCCTCAAAAACATTCTTTCCACTACTGATTTTAATTGTAACAACAGTTTTCTCTAATTTAGCGGCCGACATTTGACTAGCCAGGGTGCGACGACGGATCAGATCATATAATTTTTGCTCATATTCATTACTGCTGGCGTGTTCCAGGCGCATATCAGTTGGACGGATAGCTTCGTGAGCTTCTTGAGCGCTGGCGCTTTTAGTTTTAAAGGCCCGAACTTGGCTGTAATGTTCACCGAATGTCGATTTAATGTAATCAGCTGACATAGCGATGGCTTGGCCACTTAATGTGACGCTGTCGGTTCGCATATAAGTGATTTTACCCTCTTGATATAGTTTTTGAGCGCTGGACATGGTTGCTTTGGCGCTAAAACCTAAGCGGCTGTTAGCCTCTTGTTGTAAGGTGCTGGTGGTAAATGGTGCGCCTGGGTTACGAACGGCTGGGCTGGTGGTGACATCTGATACTGTAAAGGCTGATCCAATCAAACTCTCCAAAAAGGCCTGGGCCTGGGATTCGGTGTCAAATTTGCCAGGTAATTCAGCTTTAAGCGTGTCGCCGTTGTGTGTAAATTCGGCAATAACTTTGAACGAAAACGAGCTAGCAAAAGCTTCAATCTCATGTTCGCGCTCGACTAGCAATCGGACGGCTGGTGATTGGACGCGGCCGGCTGACTTACCGCCAGGAACTTTGCGCCAGACAACTGGCGACAGTTCAAATCCGACTAATCGGTCCAGAATTTGACGAGCTTGTTGGGCTGCCACTAAATCCATATCAATTGTTCGTGGGTGTTTGACAGCTTCTTCGATGGCACCTTTGGTAATTTCGTGAAAGACAATGCGTTTAGTAGTTTTGGTATCGAGTTTCAAGACTTCACACAGATGCCAAGCAATCGCCTCGCCTTCGCGGTCTTCATCGGTTGCTAGCCAGATCATATCAGCGGTTTTGACGGCTTTTTTAAGACCAGTAATTATCTTTTTCTTTTCGCTGTCAATCTCATAGGTCGTTTTGTAGCCATTTTTAACGTCGATTGGCGGTGTTCCATCGCTAGTTTTTTTGACGATACTGCGAATATGCCCCACGCTGGAAAGCACTGTAAAATCACTGCCAAGGTATTTTTCGATGGTTTTAGCTTTGGCTGGTGACTCGACGATAACTAGGTTTTTACTCATGGTCAATGCCTTATAGTACGCAACTTACCCTATTTTGTAAACTGTAGCTCTATCGCAAAGCCCATTGATTGCCGCCAAGCGAGCGAATTGTACCAGATATTTCCATCAAAGTTATTGCCTGAGAAAATTCGCTGGCAGCGGCCTGGGATTTAACCTGTAATTCATCGCCATCACGGATGCCAGATTGTAATAATTCGATAATTTTTGACTGCAACGGGTTTGACCCTAGTGGCAGTAATGTTTGTGGTCGTAGTAAATCTGGCGCAATTATTTCCAAAACATCATCAGCACTGATAATAGGATGAGCACCTTGTTTAATTAATTTATTGCAGCCGGCTGATAAGGGACTGGTGATGTTGCCAGGTACCACAAAGACTTCGCGACCCTGTTCAAGGGCGTGAGCCACAGTCGCCATCGTACCACTCCGAATAGCGGCTTCGGTGACAATAACCGCATCTGATAGACCGCTCACAATTCGATTGCGTTCCAAAAACTGAAAGTCACGGGCTTCGACACCTGGTTCGTATTCGCTGATAATTGCCCCACCGTGTTTAATAATGTCGTCGGCCAAATTTTGATTTGTTGCTGGATATATATAATCAACGCCGTTCGCCAAGACCGCCAAAGTTATTCCGCCAGCATCCAAGGCGGCCCGATGAGCAATAGCATCAACGCCTAGCGCTAGCCCGCTGACGATAATAATTCCATGTCGTGCCAAATCGCCAGCTATTTTGTAAGTCACCTCTTTGCCGTAAGCTGTTGGTTTGCGTGTACCGACGATGGCGACACTTGGTCGACGCTCGGCTGGTAATTTACCAATAAAATATAATCTTTTGGGCTTAATAGCAATAGTATCTATTATCTTTAGATATTTGCTTTTCAGAGGTGAGATTGAGTTGATTTTCATATGTTTTATGTCAAAAAGTGTTGACTTTATGTCAAATACGTGCTACTATCATGGTCAATTGGTTATATTGAGAGATTAACCAAAAGCACCTTATACCCCCTATAATTCTAACTTTAAGTTAGATTGCATGCAATGTGTTTTTAAGGTAGACTACCCTCCATCCTTAAGACATCAAAAGCATTGTATGCAAATTTTTCCCTTTAACCAGCGGACTTCTGCGATTTTATCGAGATTGTTGCGCATACCCACGGGTGGGTTAAAGGGTAAAATAGCGCCATCAGCGATGCCCACCCTTGCTGTTGGCGCTTTTTTATTACCTTTTTTCGGCTCGCTTCCTCATGGTTTCCTCCTCTTTGCCGCCTCCCCTCACTTACCTTTATTCTAAGCAGCACACTCTACTAGGTACGCTTTCGCCCGTTACAATCTAACGGGGAAAACGTAGCCTATGGCGTTCGGCTGGTCCTGGTGGACCACAGTCTGCTCAGTAATAAATGT
>CAIUMO010000016.1 GCA_903900345.1 uncultured bacterium
AAAGACATTAGACACAATCGTCGCTAGTCCAAAGTACATCCCTACCAGTACTGACAATGACAAGATATATGTCAAAGTCCGTACAGCTGCTAAACGAATGTCGAATAAGTGATAGCGAACGACGCCGTAGTAGAGGCTAAAGGCTAAAATTAAGAATGGGGTATTATTAAAGCTAATTGTCATAGGCGTATTGATTAAGGCTGGAATTATCAATGACGGTATAACAACTAGCGGTATAGTGATGATCAAGCCAATGCCAGTTGATTCTAGTTGGCGCCTTTGGGTTCCCTTGGAATGACGTAGCCCATAAATAAGGGCGTAAGTTATCAGGCCAAACATCACTAACACGCCAGCTATGTATAGCCAAGTTAGTGGGCCAAACACGACATTGCTAGCTGCACCTTGGATCTGGATGCCGCCTACTACCAATGGGGTTGCGCTGGAAACACATATCAACCACAACGGCCATGAAATTCGTTTTATTAAGCGATTGAATTGTTCCTTATTGACTAAGTTGAATACTAATTGCATCAATAAAAGCACCGCTGCAAAACTAGTGAAGAATACTGCGTAATTAGCGATTAGTAAAATTGTATTTGGTAAATTAAAATCGTTGCTTACGTCGAAAGAGATTAGATATAAAGTTATAAGAACGCTGGCCGCAGCAAAGAGCCGGTTCAGTGGGTACTTGTAGCCTTGCTTTAAAAAGCTGGCAGCTGCGAGTAAAAGTAAACTGACTGCAGTTATAGCGTCGATAGTAATAATTGCAAAAATCAACATGCATAATTATTATACAGCTAATGTTATTATTAGCCAAAATTGCTAGTTATCTTCTGTTGCTCAAGCAATTATCACGGAATACAGTGATACCTTTAAGCTGATTTGTATAGGCAGCGAATAAAATATTTGTAACGTCAGTTGGTGATGAATCTTCTGGCATATTGATGGTCTTTGAAACACTTTCGTCCAAAAAACGCTGGAAGCTAGACTGGATATTGATATGGGAATTATAGTCGATTTGTTGCGCCGTCATCAGCCAGGGTGCTTTTTGTAAGATATTCTTATCTTTAACAATGCCATTATTCTGTTCTATGTGAAAGATAATATCTTCCGCCTCGTTATCACTAAATGATTCTCGTATGCTTTTCACTATTATTTTATTAATAGATTTTTTTGAATTAATTAATGACTGCAGTGGTTCTAGGCTGTGCGAGGTACCGGCAATGACACTCGATGTACCAGTTGGTGGTATTGCCGTGGTTGAAGAATGGCGGATGCCGCGAGAGTGAATTTGATTATGTAGATTTGACCATTCAGAATCTGTGATTATGCCGCTAGAATATTTATTTTTGCGCTGAATCCAATCTTTATCACAATAGCGGCTAGCCGAAAAAGCAGGGAATGAGCCACGTTGTTGGGCTAGGCGGACGGATTCTAGCTTGGAGCCATAGTCTAATAATTCTGATATTTCAGATGCTAATTTGATACTTTCTGCCGAACCGTAACCTAACCTTAAATGTATTAACAAATCAGCAAAGCCGGTAATGCCGACGCCAATGCGTCGTTTTTGGCCAACAAGATTAATGCCGACCGACTCCTGATGAGCTACACTTTTTTCGACACCGGCATCAAGTAATCTTGTTATGTCTTTTGCTGCTTGAATAAAATTTTTGTGATCAAATTCAATCACGCCATTTTTATTTCGCTTGACCGTAGAGCCAACGTTTATATAACTGAATTGACAGGCTTCGCCTTCGGCCATCGCAACTTCGGCGCACGGTGCAGTGCTGGTATATTTCCACTGTGGCGTTGGATTATCATGATTGATGCGATCGATGAACAATATTCCTGGTTCGCCACAAAACCAAGCATTGTTGGCCAGTTGTTTAATAATTGACATTGCTGGAACGGTTTTAATGATTTGGCCATTATTGTCAATCAACTGCCACGGCAGACCAAGTCGAGCTGCCATAAAAAGCTTCTCGGTTACAAATACAGATGTGTTCAGGCGCCAATCGGCAAAGTTCGCCAGACGTTTTGCCTGTATAAACTCGCTAATTTTAGGATGATCGGCCCGTAATGTAGCCATCGATGCGACTGGTCGTTTATTCTCGGCGATTAATCGGTTGTTGATGCTATTTAGAATAGTATTTAACTGAAGCAGTATTGATACAGGGTCTTCGGTCTCTGATAAGTCATAGCCAGTACCGATTGCCGCATTAAGTGCAATTTCGGAGCTAAGGCGCAAATGATTAATGTCGACGCGACCGTCTTTGTCTCTTAAGTTAATGACTGTGCAGGCAGCGGTTGTCATGCCTTCTCGTCTAAGGTTAGTTAAAAGTGGCGTACCAAGGACAAGCGTGCCGCTTTGCATATATTTATGTAGTCTTTTTTCGAAAGCAGCGTCGTAGTGTCCGTCTAGTTGTGAGTCGATTTGGAGAATTGAATTGATTGTTTCGTCGACGAGGTCTTTAATAGTCTCGTCATCATTCAAGATGCCGCGTTGGATTAGTAGATCAATTGGCCATGATGCGTAATGGTCTTTTAGGCTTTTGACAGACGAACTCACACTGACTCCAAAGTTTTACATAAGGTATTATACATATTTGTATGTATAAAACAAGTGATACCATGTATAATCAAATTAGCAAATGATAATTCATTTTACAGCATCAGGTAAAAACATTACCGATAGTAAGCGTCTAAAGCTACTCAAAGATATTGAGCAGCATATTAAAGGTATGGGTCATACGCTGGCGATTGAATGGATTGATGAAGCGTTAGCTCAAGCTAACCAGCCTTCCGATATCAGCAATGAAGAACGCTGGCAAGCAGCTTCTAAATCAACAATTGATGCCTTGTACAGATCAAATGTTGTTATTGTAGAGGCTAGTGAAGATAGTTTTAGTATGGGTTATCAGGTAGCTTTAGCCCAAAAGTCAAAAATACCTATTCTAATTTTGCGCGGTAATCTGACAACAGACGATCAGGCAAATCATCCATATTCCGAAGACAAGACTGTTGAATACTCACTAATTGCGGCGGATACAAATGAATCTATTGTTGTAGAGACACATTCTAATATGAAGGATATTTATACGGCTATTGATGCTTTTATTACATCAAACGATATAGCAACCTCTGATATGCGGTTCAATTTATTCCTAGATCGGTTAACATTTAGGTATTTACAGCGTCTGTCTGACGAGCGTGGCATGAGTCGCGCTGAAATTATTCGCCAGTTGATCAAAGAAAAAGGTGAATCGGACCTGTAAAACTTACCAGCCGTATGTAGAGTGGATTTCGCCGCTTTTTATATGGCCTAAAGCAACGCTGACTTTATCAACTATATTGTCAGGTAATTCATTGATATTAAACCAGCGCATGTCGTCACATTTATGGGGTTCGATGATCGATGGTTCGCCTTTGTATTTTGAAACTTCAAAGTAAAAATCAATTCTTTCGTTATCGGCAGGTTCTGTTATATCTGAGCTTTCATGCATAACATGGACAAGTTTTAAGTCGCTAGCCTCTATTAAAAGTCCTGTTTCCTCTTTTGTCTCGCGTATCAGAGCGTCTTTTAAAGTTTCATTACCATCGAGATGACCGGCTGGTAAACTATAAAAGCCGTCTTTGTAGCCCGTATTAAAACGTCGCATCATTAATATCTGATTGTTATTTTTCAGAATCAGATAGACAGCTGGTACAATTTGAAAACGGTTTTTAATAGTAAGCACTCCTTTACTCTTTATTATTTGTTATTTTAACATATGAATATACTAAATACTTGAAAAAGCAATAAAAACCTCTCATATAGCTGTGTTACAATAATCGTTATGAAAGTTATCTTTAAACGAACGAAAATATTAGCAACTTTAGGGCCATGTACCAACTCTGCCGAGATGATTGAGAAACTTGCGGTTGCTGGCGTCAATGGATTTCGACTGAATTTTAGTCACGGTTCATACGAAGAACGTGACCAACAAATCGCTTGGATACGTCAAGCAACTAGCAAATCGACTAAGCCAGTTGCGATCTTACAAGATTTGCAAGGGCCAAAAATTCGCTTGGGTATGTTGCAGCAAAACACCGACGTTAAGGCTGGTGATGAGCTGACTTTAGATTTTGCGGCTGAGCATGATGGCAGTCTAGTTATCCCAATTCAATATAATTTAGCTGAAAAGACCAAACCAGGTGAAACATTGTATATTTTTGATGGCAAAATTCGCACAACTATCATCGGTAAAGTTAGTGACACGGCAATCAAAGTTCGAGTTGAGAACGCTGGTACTTTGATGAGCAAAAAGGGCATTAACTTGCCTGATACTGACTTTGGTGGTGATATTTTAACACCAAAGGATCTAGCTGACATCGAGTTCGGCGCAACTCGCGATATCGATTTTGTGGCGCTCAGCTTCGTCCAAAGCGCCGAGGATATTAATAATTTGCGTCAATTACTAGTCGCTCAGGGCTCAACTGCGCAAATTATTGCCAAAGTTGAAACCAAAGCTGCCATAATTGATGAAACTCTAGAGGAAATCGTCAAAGCCAGCGATGGCGTTATGGTTGCTCGTGGTGACTTGGCAGTTGAAGCCGGTGCCGAAGTTGTGCCAATCGTTCAGCGTCGCATTATTGCGTTGTGTCGCAAATACGGTAAATTAAGCATCGTTGCTACTCAAATGATGGCTAGTATGGTTAACGCACCTGAACCGACTCGGGCTGAAGTTAGTGACGTGTCTAATGCTGTTGTTCAAGGGGCTGATGCAGTTATGTTATCTGACGAAACTGCCAACGGTGAATATCCGCTTGAGACAGTTGCGGCTATGAAAAAGGTAATTCTTTATACCCAAGAACATGAACCAGTTCAATCTACTACCGAAAAGAGCGCTAATCACAAAAAAACCACTAATGCTATTAGTGTTGCGGCCGTTAAATTAGCCGAACAATTGGATGCAGTGGCGATTATTGCCGAGACCAAATCAGGCGCAACGGCGGCAAATATTGCAACTCATCGACCTAACCTGCCGATTATTAGCGTTACTAGCGAATTACGTTCAGCTCAGCAATTGTCGCTCAGCTACGCTAATCGCAGCTATTGCCGACCATTAACTGATGATATGGGCTATGAAATCGCTAAAGAATTGAAAGACCAGGGTCTATTTGGAACTGATCAGGCTACCGTTGTTATTGTTAGTGGCCGACAACCAGGCGTCATCGGTGGCACCGACACCATCAAAGTTCGTGTCATCTAGCTATTTTGCTAGATATTAAAATTAAAAAATCAGATCATTACAAAAAAATAGTGCATGTCTGTCCGACCAGTCGAGTTGTCGCTACGATTAGTAGCGACAACTCACGGCGTTATGAATACACGTAGGCTGTAACCTATATGTATTATTGGCCCGAAAAATCCAACGATTAAGAATATTGCCAATAAGATGATTAGAAATATGTCCAATCCGTCCATGGGTTTCTTGTCGCTGTTTTTTGCTCTTGATGTCACTATTATTATTATAATAATAATGACCAATAACGATATCGCCGCCGCCGGAACCATAATTGGTAAGTTGGCTCTGGCTTGATCGAAAGTGAATATGATTTTTGGTAAATTCATTTTTATCTCCTTCATCTTAGGTGATTGTATAAAACACTATCACCTAAATGGTGAGAGCAGCAGGTTTACTAACCATATAGATTAATAAGCGTGCTGCTCTTTTTGAAGGTATATCATCCAGATCAGACATGCACTGTAATAATCCGACTTGTTAAAGTTCGTTACATTTCAAATCAGATCATTACAACAAGTGCATCTCGAGCCAATTTAATGGCTCACGAGGAAGTTTATTGGACTACAAGACGTTGATACGTTCAAGTAGCAATAAACTTCCTCGGTTTAAGGTTATTTAATTGTATAGACTATTTTCTCGATTGAACTCCTAATTCCTTCCTTATTCGTTCCATAAAGCCAATTGCTGTAAGCGAAGGGTGGCGATTACATTTTAGAGTTACTTTACTAACGTCCTCTTTAAAGAAGTTCTTCATAGTCCAGACTAAACGTTTATCGTCCTTTTCTATCTGAGCTACTAAATTTTCGGCAGCTTTATCCATATCCTGTTTTTTGGCATTAAGTCCGCCTTCGAAATTAGCATAATATCTCAAGACCAACTTGTCTCGATTTTTTTCCAACCTTGCGCGAATTTTCCAGAACTTATTCCAACTTTGTTGTCGTTCTGATGGATTTTGGGTTATGTTGTCCAACGCAATTCCCAAAGCTCCCCTTAGGGGCATATTAGTTGCTTTAGACCGATTTCGTTTGAATGCGTCTAGGCAGCCTTGCTTCCATTTTTTTTCGCCGGGTTTTACTTTTGTTGACTGGTCGAGCGCTTCCATTTCAATGACTAGTGACATATTATTTATATTCCCCCTTGGCGTGAGAGCCGTTAGATTTATTTTTCTAACTGCACCCACGTAGTGGGGCAGTACGCAAACCAACCATCTAGATTGGCAAACGTACTACCCCTGGTAATACAAATATATTTAACCTATGCAAAACATAATCTTATTCAGACATGCACTGTAATGATCTGACTTGTTAATGGTCATCTGTTATTTTTGGTTATCACACCTGAGACAACTGATGTTAGTTAGGATATAACAAAATTGGTTATGTGTCAATGGTAACAAAAAACGCCCAATCAGTTAGATTGGGCGCAAAGTTCATGATAGAACAAATCAGATCGTTACAAGATTTTCAGTGCATCTCTGAAACTAAATTTACTCGACTGCTTTTAGGCAGGAATAAATCTTTCAGATGCACTCTGCTAGGTTATAGTAACGACACATAGCTTTGAGCTAAATAGCTAAAGCTATGTGTCGCTTTCTTGACATATGGGGGAATTTACGAGATATTCACCCCAGATATCTTATTCTTCGCAGCTGGCTGCTTTTTTGCCAGCTTTCATGGCTGCGATCATGCCGCCGCCATTCCGTAATACGGAATCGGCTGCTTTGAAGCCGAGTTGTTGTCTTTCGACACAACCGGCCGCCTTGGCTTTGATCGCATTAATTGCCAATGCGCGAACTTTACTAATTGGTTTTTCGGTTAATAATTCAACCACTTTGAGCCTTCTACCCCCTACCCGGGGATCTACATTTGTTTTATTTTGTAGCCCCCTATTAAAGAGCAACACGCAAGGCTAATCGATTCGATTAACCAAACGTGTCGCTCTCTATTGGAAGAGTAGAAAGCCTATATTGATAACCTATACAAAATACATAATCTTATTCAGACATGCACTGTAATGATCTGACTTGTTAATGGTCATCTGTTATTTCGGGTCTTTACACCTTGGATAACTGATGTCACTAAAATACCATACAATGACCATAATGTCAATGCTTAAGCTTTTTATTTATTAGTTATCAAATTATATTCACTGGACGATGTGACGGAATTGAGGTAAACTAAAAATGATAAACATAAGTAACATATAACAGATGGCACACGATAAAAAGATTATAGTCGGTAATTGGAAAATGAACCTCGATATGCACGAGGCTAGTTTGTATTTGCACAAATTGTCTCAAATCGTTAAAGTTCATCGTGACGTCGAAGTTATTTTGGCGCCAACAACTTTGTCGCTGCAGTCATTAAGCTTACAAGTTAATCTACGACAATTTAAACTGGCAGCTCAGAACTTTTATTGGCGTGATCGTGGTTATTTTACTGGTGAAGTCTCGGCTACGCAGCTGAGGGGTATTGTTCAGTATGGCCTAGTTGGTCATTCGGAGCGTCGCCATATCTTTAATGAATCTGACAAAGATATACGCAACAAAGTCGCAGCTGCTATCCGTAACGGTATTCGACCAATATTATGTATTGGCGAAACTGCCTGGGAAAAATCAAGCGGTGAAACATTTGATGTTTTGCATGATCAGTTAATTGGGGCTTTGGCTAATATTACTAGTCAAGAACTCGATCAGGTTATTGTTGCTTATGAACCCGTCTGGTCAATTGGTAATGGTCAAAGTGCATCGCCAAGTGATGTCACGTCAGCAGTTAAAGCCATCCGAAAGCAGATCGAACATTTGTATGGCGCCAAGGCGGCTGAGGCTATTCAGGTTTTGTACGGCGGTAGCGTTACGCCTGACAGTGCAGCTGACTATTTAGCTTTGCCAGGAGTGGATGGACTACTAGTCGGTGCAGCCAGTTTGGACGCATATATATTTAGTGAGATAATTAAAAAAGCACATAAAGGCTCAGAAGTAGCCAAAGAAGATTAGGGGTGGACGAAGTGAAAGATCTAGATTTTGATGAACTTGACCGAGCAGTTAATTCGTTAATTACTAAACCAGTTGACGAAGTAAGTGATAGCCCTGTTAATGCGACTGTGGCTCCAGAGCCAACTCAGGTACCAGATTCGGCGCCAGATCCTGTGCCAGATCCGCTGGCTAATGTTGATGTTGAATTTTTACCTATGCAATCAGTTGAAAATAGTTTGCCAACAGTGCCAATAGTTACGCCGTCGCCAGTTGTCGAAAGACCAAGCACTGGGCGATTTATGGATGTTGTTCATCCATCGTCAGATATGCGCACTTCACTGGTTATGCCAGAGCGAACATCAGTTCAATCTGTGCCGACTGCTGTGACTTCGTTACCAACTCCAACTTTAACTGCGGTTCCAGTTGCACCTACACCCATTGTTGTTCCCGAAACGCCCGCGGCATCGTATTCAGACAGAGACGAAGATGCTGACATTGATCGCATCAGTAATGATATTGCTAATACATTAGGCCAGACGACGGATGAGTCGGCTGAGTCGCCATTTTTGCCAGGTACCAAGGTCGAGAAGCGTCCACTAGGGGCCTTTTCAACTGAGACGCCAGTGGCTGAACCAGTCAAGACTGAAGTCGCGCCAGTTGCTCAGACCGCTGATAACTTCCATACGCCACTACCAGCTGAACTGCAGGATGACTTATTGTCAGTCGAATCTGATAATACAACTCAACCCGAAGCACTAAAACCAACTAGTGAACCAATCGTTGCCAGCCAGCCGACTGCTGTTCAGGCAACGGCGGCGACCACGTTGTCGGCTAATTCATCTATTTCGCCACAATACCAAGAGCAGCCAAATTCAGGTGATCAAAATAATGGTGCGATTTATGACACCAAGGCTTATCACAAGGCTATAGCTCATCCGTCTAATAAAAAATCTGGTTGGATGTGGGTACTTTGGATAGCTATTTTATTGATTGTCGGTGCTGGTGCTGGTGCGGCTGTTTATTTCTTGGTAATACCACGTCTATAATCTGAAGTTATAGTCTATAATAGATATTAATGGATTTACTTGATGGGCTAAACTCGGCGCAAGGTGATGCGGTACAGACAACTTCTGGACCGCTACTTATTTTGGCTGGTGCTGGCAGTGGTAAAACAAAAACTTTGACGCATCGGATTGCTTATCTGATTGCTCATGAATCTATTTGGCCGAATGAAATTTTGGCGGTGACATTTACTAACAAGGCCGCTCGCGAAATGCGTCAACGGTTGGGGATTCTGTTGAATCAAAATAGTTCTAGGCGTGATTTTATGCCTTGGATGGGAACCTTTCATGGTATTTGCGTGCGTCTGTTACGGATTGATGGCGAAGCAATTGGCGTCAAACATAATTTTGTTATCTATGACGAAGATGATCGGCAAGGTTTGGTTAAACAGGCCATGAAACAGCTACAAATCAGCGATAGTGAAGTAAAGCCTAAATCGGTCAGTAGTCAAATTTCGACGGCCAAAAACGAGATGACTAGCCCTGATGATTACGAATTATCAGCTAAGCTACCTTATCAGAAAAATATCGCCAAAATTTATAAAAAATATGAGTCGTTGCGCAAAACCGCCGGAGCGCTTGATTTTGACGACCTGTTGCTAGAAGTTGTGCGCTTATTGCGAGATAAACCCGAAGTTCGGGCTAAATGGCAACAGAATTTTAAACATATTTTAATTGATGAGTATCAGGACACAAATGCCGCTCAGTACAGCATTATTAAATTGTTAGTTAATGATAGTCGTAATATTTGCGTCGTTGGTGATGACTGGCAGTCAATTTATTCATGGCGAGGGGCTGACTTTACTAATATTTTGAATTTTGAGCGTGATTTTAAGGGCGCAAAAGTCATTAAATTAGAGCAAAATTATCGTAGCACTGGCAATATTTTGGATGCGGCGACCAATGTTATTACCAAAAACATTCAACGAACCGACAAAAAGCTTTGGACTGCTGCTGGCTCGGGTGCGCCAGTGCAGGTTCATGCGCTGTATGATGAAGCCGAAGAGGCTAATTTGGTGGCCGAGCGTATATCGTCGCATGTCGCCATGGGAGCCCGTAAATTCGGTGATTTCGCGGTGCTTTATCGGACTAACGCTCAAAGTTACACCCTAGAGCGATCATTTTTACGCTTGCATGTACCATACCAAATTGTCGGCGGTGTTCGGTTTTACGATCGCAAAGAAATCAAAGATATTATCGCTTATCTGCGCTTGATTTATCAACCAAACGACCGCATGAGCTTTAGTCGAATCGTTAATGTGCCAACTAGAGGCATTGGTGCTATGAGTTTAGAAAAGTTTTTGTTGTGGCAGGCTGGCAGTGATATGGATATCTTGACAGCTTTATTCAATGTCGATCAAACCAGTATTGTGACAGCCAGAGCTAAGGCCGCTTTGGTGTCGCTTGGTGAAAAATTGCGAATTGTTCAGTCAATGTTGGACACTGCCAATCCAACTGAACTAATTGAAAAGATAATATCGCTAACTGGCTATCGTGATTATATAGCCGATGGTACGCCACAGGCCGAGGATCGTGAAGCCAATATTGGTGCTTTGTTATCTGATGCTCAAAATTTCTTAAATTTGTCGGAGTTTTTGGAAGAAGTTGCTTTGATGTCGAGCGCTGATACCGATAGTGACGGACAAAAAGTCACATTAATGACCTTACACGCCGCCAAAGGACTCGAATTTCCAGTCGTATTCATTGTTGGCGTGGAAGAGGGCATACTGCCACACGCTAGAGTTTATGAGGCTGGCTTAGCCGAGCTAGAGGAAGAGCGTCGCTTGGCTTATGTCGGTATGACTCGGGCTCGAGAGGAATTACATTTAACCTATGCCCAAAGTCGTATGCAATTTGGTCAGCGTGGCTATAATGTCATGTCACGTTTTATTACCGATATGGGCGATAACGTCGCGTTGGCGGCGCCAATCGAAGCCAAATTTGTACGTGATCAAGATTTTTATAGTGATGAATTGTTTTGTGTTGGCGAACATGTCCGTTCGGCTGCGTTTGGAACTGGTGAGATCATAGAAGTTGATGGTCTGGCCTTGACGATTCAGTTCGACGACGGTAGAACCAAAAAACTTAACGCTGAGTATGCAAGGCTAGAGAAGATCTAGTCGTTAATATTATAGTTTTATTATTTTGTCTTTGTCTGCTACAATAACCTCATGAGAAAAACCACAAGTGGTTTCACTATTGTTGAACTATTAATCGTTATAGCTATTATTGGTATATTAACAACTATTGGTGTTATTTCGTTTGCAAGAGTCCAAACTAATGCCCGTGATTCA
>CAIUMO010000017.1 GCA_903900345.1 uncultured bacterium
ATAATTAGCCCTAACGCCGGTAGCAACTTGCGCGTCGCCAAATCACCCGTAATACCAAAAATAAGTAATTTTGTAATCATAACTGTAATAATTATACACCTAGCGCAGCCAAAACCCATTCCGCGGGTGACGTTCGTCGGGGCGGCCCCAATTTACTACAAAATGGTAATCCATTTTTATAAATTAGGGGCGGAACGGACGGCAGGACCCGAGGGGGTTTTGGATGTTATGCAAATTTTTTAACAGTTTCTGACACAACAGTTACGACTCGACTCTCAAACATCGTCGGTAAAATTTTGGTTGGCGACAAATCAACAACTGAATCAGCCAAGGCCTGAGCCACGCTACTGAACATCCCAATCTTAAACTGTGGAATATTTGCCTCTAACATACCCTTGAATACACCTGGAAAAACCAACGAATTATTCAATTGATTTGGAAAATCACTACGCCCCGTCGCAACCGCCAACGCACCAGCAGCCAACGCCTCATCTGGCAAAATTTCAGGTTGTGGATTAGACAAAGCAAAAATAACTGGCTTTGGCGCCATCGTTCGCACCATATCCTGCGTCAACACGCCTGGTTTAGACACGCCAACAAAGATGTTGGCACCTTTGATGGCGTCTGCTAACGTACCTTCAAATGGCTCAGCCACACTATTATCAATTAGCTCTTGTTTTTCAGCTGTTAATTCTGCCCTACCAGCATGGATAATTCCCTGGCTGTCACAAAATAAAATATTTTTGATGCCATATTCCATCATCAAGCGCGCGGTGGCCACACCAGCCGATCCAACACCGTTAATCACAACTTTAACTGCGTCTTTGGTGATATTCATTAATTTCAATGAATTAATCATACCAGCCAAAACAACCGTCGCCGTGCCCCATTGGTCATCGTGCATAACAGGAATCGACATTTCGGCCCGCAAACGCTGTTCAATTTCAAAACAGCGTGGCGCAGAGATATCTTCTAAATTAATGCCACCAAAAACAGGCGCAATTTGTTTGACTGCTTTGATGATTTCTTCAGTATCCTGCGTATCCAAACAGATTGGAAAAGCATCAACGCCAGCAAATTCCTTAAAAATCGCCGCTTTGCCTTCCATAATTGGAATCGCCGCCAATGCGCCCAGATTACCCAAGCCTAATATAGCTGAACCATCACTAACAATCGCAATTGTATTACGTTTTAAGGTGTACTCACGTGCCAATGACGAGTCACGCGCAATCTCGCGCGAAACCTCGGCCACACCAGGCGTATAAGCCAGCGCCAGTACTTCGCTAGAATTTAACTTTACTTTACTGACAGTTTCAATTTTACCGTGATGTCGTTTATGTAGTTCGAGTGATCGTTGATATACGTCATTTTGCATAATATCTAGTTTACTATCATTAACTTAAAAATAACGTTGTTGAATTATAAAGCCATAAAATAATTTGAGTATTGAAAGCACAAATTTAGTAGAGTAAGATAGCAAAATATGTTTCTAAAAAATATTCAAAACAACCTCAAGTCAGGTCTAACCGTTTCGCTCATATCAATACCTCTATCAATATCATTAGCCGTCGCCTCAGGTGCAACACCTATGATCGGCATCATCACTGCTATTTGGGCTGGCCTGGTCGCCGCTATCTTTGGTGGTAGTAACTTTAACATCGTTGGACCAACCGGCGCCTTGTCGGGCATAATCGCCACCTACGTCTTCCAAAATGGATTAGTCAGCCTGCCAATGTTGGCTGTCATCGCCGGCGTCATCATCATCGTTGCGTATCTTTTAAAGCTCGAAAAATATCTCATCTTGATACCTTCCAGTGTGATCCATGGCTTTACCTTAGGAGTCGCTTTTGTCATCGGCCTTGGCCAACTGAATTCAGCTCTTGGCCTAAAAAACTTGCCAGCTCACGAAACGTTCTTTGCCAATCTGATCGAATCATTCCATCACATCAACAATATTTCTTGGGTTGCCTTTATCGTATTCGGCGTATTCCTAGCTGGTCTGTTAATCCTTAAAAAGCTCACACCTAAATTACCTGGCGCCATCATATTAGCACCAGTCGGCATCTTGATTGGTTTTTTGAACTCTAATAAGATTATTGATTTACCACTCAGAACACTCGGCGATCAATTTCATGACATGGCTTTCCATCTTTTTGGAAGTTTCGACTTCTCGCTTTCCACCTCTATGCTGCAAACTGCCGCTGTTATCGCCCTAATAGCAATTCTTGAGACTATGCTTTCAGCTAAAATCGCTGATGGTATGACCCGCACCAAACACAATGCTCGCAAAGAAATGCTCGGGCTAGGATTAGCTAACATTGCCTCAGGACTAGTTGGTGGTATGCCAGCTACAGCCGCCCTAGCTAGAACCTCATTGAATATCAAAACTGGCGCAACACACAAAACTTCAGCCTTAATTAATACCCTAGGTATCGTCTTGATCTCTGTGTTTTTGATAAATTATTTCAAATTTATACCACTAGCCGTTATCGCCGCTATCTTGGTATCGGTCGCTATTCGAATGGTCGAACGCGAACATTACAACAAATTATGGCTCTACGAAAGATCAGGCTTTTACGTGTCCTTACTGGTCGCCGCCACTACTATTGTCATCGATCCAATCGTTGGTATCTTGTTAGGCGTATCAATCTCGTTACTAATCTTTATCGATCGAATATCGCACGGCTATTTTGACTTAACAGTTAACAAATTTAGCGAGGGCATCGTCGATTCTGATTCTGGCGTTAGACTAAAGGAAATCGAAGAAGATGCCGATGTTTTACTCTACTCAATTAGAGGTAAGCTTTGCTATATCAACAGCCGAGCTCACATTGAACGTTTTGAGGGGCACTTCTTGAAATATAAACACATCATATTGCGCTTACGTGACGTTAATTTCGTCGACACCGACGGCTCCGAAGCCCTGGACGAGATAATTGACATTCTTCAGAAACGAGGCCAACAAGTCTTGATAACTGGTATTAATCAAAGAACATTGGGACTGCTTGACCAAATATCACATGGCTACAAAAAATTAAAAAAGGCGGGCCTAGTCTTTGAAAAATCAGAACACGCCCTTCAATTCTTGGGCGTGTCCGTAAAAGATAAAAAGCGTACAAAAAAATCTAAGTAATTTTTGGAGCCGTAACTGCCTGGATGGCAACGGAGGCTATCGTTGAGTTAAGTGCCGCAGCTGGATTTAACTCCAAAGAAGATACAGACAGCTCAGAATCTGATTCATTCGCTTCTTTTTTCGAGTCAGCTTTTTCTATTGCCGCAGTTATATCCCCCTGAATATCGTGATACATACCTTCTTGATCATTAGGCGATGCAATCATATATTGGTCCTCTAGAAATCCAAGGTCTTCGTTTGATGGAATATTATGGTTATTTTCTGTTGTTCTAGATTTCAATTCCGACATAGAATCTCTAAACATCTGTAACTTTAAAATTTCGTCAGCATTTTTATACTTCTCAATATTTTCATCAGCATTATAATTTTCTAATGCTTTTGGTTTTTCTATAGGTGTTGTTGGCAATTGTTCTGACATTTTTTTGAATCTTGTTTATTTTATTGATTTCTATTAACTCTACCTTACTCCATTTTTGTAGTTTTGTCAATATTGTTTATGCATATAGTTAAGTTTTTGGAACTAGCCCCTTACAAAGAATGCTCTTTTTTTAGATATTGCTTGATATATTGTTCGATTATTATTAGCGATTTAAAACTCTCTACCATGCGTTTGTTTGATCCAAAATTCATAATAATATGGACATCATTATCTATATCATAGAACAAATGAGTCGATGTGATACCGATGTGGCCTCTGGGCCTTGGCAATCCTCTCAACAAAAAGAAGAAACCTTCCAATCTTAGCTCCATCATACCAAAACCGTAATATATTCCTGACCGATATTTGTGCTCAAACGTGTCCATTTGCCTTAAATAATTACTACTGACAAGATGACCCGACCTAAAAGCTTTTTGAAATTTTAGTAGATCCTGAGTCGTTGATACAATACCACCGCCAGCCCAATCGCATGATAATAGATTTAATTTGCTGATATCAACACCGTTGAACCAAATCTTTGCAATCTCTCTGGTGGGTTGGGGATCAGAATAGAACATCAAGTAAGAGTTACTCATTGCTAATGGATCAAAAATCAAAGTTTTTAGATTATCACCGAATGACTTGCCGGTCACCTTTTCGATTAATAGGCCAAGTAATATATAGCCGGTATCTGAATATTGAAACTTGCCAGGTGCGCTGACGGCTTTTTGGTTATTCCTAGTAAAATCAACCAAAGATTCTGGAGTCCACAAAACATCCGGCTCTTTCATGATTTTATCTATAAATTTTGAGCCAGCTGTCACGGAGCTATCAAAGTAGTCCGATATGCCCGAGGTGTGACCTAACAGATCTTTGATCGTAACTTGATCTTTGTAGTCGACGTTTTGATATACAAATAATTTTTCTAATACTTTTTCGTCAAGATATTGAGTTATTTTATCATCTAGTTTGATGGCGCTTTTATCAGACAAAATGCCTATGACTACGGCTGTAAAGATTTTACCGATACTGGCAATATGAAAAGGCTGATCGATATCAGTATTAGAATAGTTAAAATCTATGCCAAGTTTGTCGGAATTGACTAAAACCTGTAGCGGTTGATTGGGCCCAGACTTTTTTGATATTTTTTGAAAATATTTACTGAGCAATTCTTGGAAGTCTTGTTTTTTGTCCATGTAATAATCATAGCTTATTTTGTTTGGCGGAGAGAACAGGATTCGAACCTGCGGTAATATTGCTACTACACACGCTTTCCAAGCGTGCGCCTTCAACCACTCGGCCATCTCTCCATAATCCAAATTGTTAAATAAGTACTGACATTGATCTATCTGCACACGCTTAGCCCAAGCGTGGCTACCTTCGGCAGCCCCAAACCTTCTCTTGCAAACAAGTTTGCAAGAGAAGGTTTCCTTGCGGACTGCCACTGGCAGTCCTCACCTTCAACCACTCGGCCATCTCTCCACGTAACACTAATTATAACAGTTGTTATTTTCACTTTATCATATTGGTTGCAGTTCAATAGATAGGCTCTCATAATAAGGTCTGATGAGCGAAACCAAAATTCCACCAGTTATCCGATTGAAGGACCTAAAAAAGAGGTTCGGAATTGGTGACGCCGAGAATTTCGCCCTTAATGGCATCGACCTGACTATCAAAAAGGGTGAATTTGTGGCTATTATGGGGCCAAGCGGTTGCGGTAAAACGACATTACTAAACATTTTGGGATTGCTAGATCAATCAATTGACGGTGATTACGAGCTAGACGGTCAGCCAGTTGTATCAATCTCAAAGCGCAGACAAGCGCGAATACGTAGCCGGCAGATTGGTTTTATCTTTCAAAATTTTAATTTAGTCTCGCGCCTAAATGTCATCGAAAACGTCGCTCTGCCGCTAATTTATAAGGGTATTACACGCACAAAACGACTAATCATTGCTAGTGACATTCTACGTAATTTCCATCTGAACGAGCGTGAATATTATATGCCACATCAATTATCAGGCGGACAAATACAGCGCGTTGCCATCGCCAGAGCACTAGTTAATGAGCCATCAATTATTCTGGCCGACGAACCAACCGGCAATCTGGATTCACGATCGAGCCATGTCATTATGGAAGAATTATCCGACCTACATAAGCGTGGTAACACCATCATTATGGTGACACACAACCCTCGTCTAACGACATACGCTAGTCGTGTCATTACTATGACCGATGGCAAGATCGAGACTGATACCAAAACTACTATTTTGAAGCGAAAAACATCCAAGGCAAAACATTCGCCGAACCCAAGACACCATAACAAACGTGCATCAAAGTCGAGAGGAAATAAGAAATAATGCGTTTTTTACTTATTAATCACGTTCAAAACGCTCATCAATCATTAAAAAACAGTCGTATCCGTAGTGCGTTAACTATGCTAGGTATAGCCATTGGCGTCGCTAGCGTAACAACAATTTTGGCTTTAAGTGGTGGCGCCAGTAAAATCGTCAGTGATCAAGTCAACTCACTAGGTGGCAATATAGCCGTCATCCGTCCTGGCGTGACTGATCAATCAATGATCAATATAAATAGCCAAATTCAGCCTAATCATAACTATGCAACCAGTACTTTAACTGAAAATGACATCTTATCAATAAAAGACACACCACATATTCAAGCTGTGGCCCCAATTATGGTTTTAAGTGGCTCAATTAAGGCTGACTCAATGGCGCCAATCGGATCGTCAATTGTGGCTTCTACGCCTCAATTAGCCGATATATCTGATCTAAAATTAAGCCAAGGCCAATTTTTGGATGATTCGGTCAACCAAAACACGGCTGTTATCGGCACGCAATTATCAATTAATGTTTTCGGCACCGAGTTATCGCTCGGCAAGACTATCACGATTCGCGGACAATCTTTCGTAATAATCGGCGTCCTAAAAACTACCAATAATCCAATAAACTACAATTCAATCGATTTTGATAATGCCGTAATTATTAATTTCGCCTATGGCAAAACCCTTAATCAAAAGGTTACCCAGATTCAACAAATCAACATCAAAGCCGACTCGATTACTAACCTAAGTCAGATAATTATAGATATTAATAAATCGCTATTGAAGAACCATGCTGGCGAAAAAGATTTTTCAGTCCTAACTGGCGATCAAATAGCCCAACCAACCAGCCAGCTTTTTTACGCAATTGCTGGCGCTATGACAACAATCGCCGCAGTCTCACTGGTTGTTGGCGGCATCGGCATCATGAATATCATGCTGGTCACCGTAGCCGAACGGACTCGAGAAATTGGTATCCGCAAGGCCTTAGGTGCCAGCAACAGCGACATAATGTCACAATTCTTGATCGAGTCGCTGTCACTAAGTATTGGCGGCGGAGTAATTGGCTATATCATTGGCTATTTATTAGCCTTCGGTACCAGCACTTTCTTAACTTTTGACCCAATCATTAACTGGCAGATTGCCGTCGTTGCAATTATAATCTCGGCCGTTATGGGTACCTTATTCGGCCTCTACCCTGCTATAAGGGCTGCTCGCAAAGACCCAATCGAATCATTACATCAATACGACTGAGATTAGACTAGTTCGATTTTTAATTTCTCTATCAATTCAACTGGAGTTGGATCAATGCCGTTTAGAACTGCCACATAAATACTAACGAAATCGGCTAGTATACTGCCCCATAGTAATTGTTCAATAGCCGATTGACCAGCCAAATTGATAACAGTTGATTTTGGCCTTTGGCCACTCAATAAACGGTCTGAGATTTCAAAACGTTTTAGAATTTGCGGATGTTCTAAATTACTGACGATATCAAAGACAGCAAACGGCTTTTCAACTGGATGTGATGTCCAACCAGCGAATTCATTGTGGTTAAACTCTGGCAATTCATTCCAAAAAGCGACATTTTTGGCATTTTCATTCCAACTAATCTTCCATTTATAAGCAACTGGCGCTGTTAACGTACCGCCGTAAAAGACAGCTGTCTTGCCAACTGCCTGCAGGGCTAACTGTTTAGCATAATTGTCAGCCGTTGGCACATCACTAGCCCATTTAGCCGTCTCGCTTTGCAGCCAGTCAGACTTACTGGCAATCTGGTCCAATTTAGTGCTTGATACAATATTAAAATTCACCAACAACGAAACTAACGCTCGCAAGTTATAAATAACTGCCATGCGTGGTTGAAAATCAACTGGCAAAGCTGTGTAAGTTATGCCGTTAGCCTTGGCTTGTTCGATCAATTTGCCGCCTGATGCAATAATCGCAATTTGGGCGCCTTTTGATTCGGCTTGCTTGAGACAGCTAAGTGTTTCTTCGGTATTACCAGAGTAACTGCTGGCAATTACTAACGTACTTTGACTAACATAAGCTGGCAAGTCATAAGTTCGCACAACCTCAATCGGTACAGCCAACTCTAATTTAAGCCACGATTTGACTAATAGGGCCGCCAAGGCTGAGCCGCCCATGCCAGCTACAACAATACTAGTAATCATGCGTTCATCATAGCCGCCGTTGACGATGTCACTTGAATAATTAGCTTGTTCGTATTGTTTACTAGCGATCGTCAACGCCCCACTTGGATCGCGTTGTTTTAGTACATTAATATCATCTAACATAATTTATAGCCCCCATTGAATTAATCTATATAACTATGATACAGTATTAAGTAAGTATAAGCATAATATCAGGGGTGGGCCATGGATATTCAACCACAAACAACTAAACCAATCAGTGACGATCAAGAATTAGCTAAAGTTTTGGCTGGCGTATCACGTGACGCCGACAATAATTTAAGCTTTGAAGAAACTCCGGTTTCATCTATGCCGGTGCCGACAACTGTTGTTGAAGCGCCAACTAAAAAGATATCAGTTGCAACAGACGGTGATAATCTTGATGACATCAAAAAAACCGCTCTCAGCGAATTACGACCACTAGTCGATAAGCTCAATTTATCGGCCGAAGACAAATTTGATATTTATTTGTTGATGCTACGCAGTACTGACGACAAAACCTTGATCGCGCCAGCTCACGCGACTGCCCAGGATATTGCCGACGAGTCAAAACGAGCCCAAGCTTTACTCGATATTATCAAGGAAATCGATTATTTATCTAACCCTCCACAGATAAATAATTAAGTTATATCCTCAAAAATTTTAAATACCCACAATCAAGTGGGTATTTAAATTAATTTCATTTTTATACCGTTTGCGATTACAATAGACACTAATGACAGCAAGATATGCATCACAATCCGAGGTACAAACTTGGGACGAATTAGTTATACAAAACCCAAACGGCGGCAGTGTTTTTCAAACCCAAGAGTTTGCCGAGATCAAGGAATCTAATTACTGGGAACCTCGTTATATTGTCGTTGGCGAATTATATATCCTTGTTCTCGAGAGAAAAATACCTATTTTAGGCAGTTTTTGGTATGTACCAAAAGGACCAGGCGTTACATCTGCTGACGAACTAGGCAAATTACTACCTGAACTACGAGATTTTGCCAAAGATAACAATGTTTTTGCTATCAAATTCGAACCAGAATTATTAGATACAACGGATAATACCGGTCGATTGACGCAACTTGGCCTCAGTAAGTCCAGAGTAGTCCAAGCAGCCAATACGGTCATAGTCAATCTGGCGCAACCAATCGACGCCATTGTAGCCGGCTTCTCATCCAAGGCACGCGGCAATATTCGGGCCGCCCAGAATGCTGGCGTAACAACTGAAGTCGTACCAATAACAGACGCTAATTGTGACTTTTTTTACAATATGATGGCCCAAACAATTGCTGGACGATCACATGTCAGAAGTAAGCAATATTTTAAAAACTTTTGGCAAACCCATTCCAAGACCGGCCATGGCATATTCATGTTCGCTAAATCCGGTAAAGAAGTTTTGGCAATGGATTTTATTATGATCCTAGGCACCAAAGCTGCTCGTAAAGACGCCGCCAGCACGCGCGATCATTCAGTCCGTGGCGCCAGTGCGCTTCTAGAGATGAATGCCATTAAATATCTCAAGAGTCAAGGTGTTACGCAATACGATCTGTACGGCGCTCCGCCATCGGACCAGATCAAGAATCCTAATCATCCCTATTACGGCTTTGGAACGTTTAAGGCCAGTTTTAACTCACAAATTACAGATTATGTTGGCTGTTACGACCTAGTTATTAAGCCGACTGCTTACAAAATCTGGCACAAAAACGGTGAACGCATAATTCACAAGATTCATCATTATCGACACAAAGATCTCTATTATTAGGTATTGGGCTATTTATTCTTTTTGCCAAGCGCTTTAAGCAGTTTGCGGGTAATCTCGATCTCATTCCAAGGATGTTCACCATCGGCTCGTTCGATAGTTCTCTCGTGACCTTTACCAAGTAAAACAACCGTGTCGTCAGCCGTTTTAGCACGCTTAAGGGCAAAATTAATTGCCTTCTCGCGATCCAGAATCAAGAACATGTCCTTGTCTTTGACTTTGCCAGCTTTAGCGGCACCTTCAGAAATTTGCTCCAAAATCATATTGCCATCAACATCACGATCGTCTTCTTCGGTCAGTATAATTTCATTACTAGATCGTCCTGCAATCTCACCCTGCACAGCTCGCTTGGTCTCGTCACGGCGTCCAGCTGATCCAAAGACAACTATTAATTTGCCTTTTGTGACTGGACGAAGACTACTAAATAATCTCTCAAAAGCATCTGGCGTCGAAGCAAAGTCTACGATCACTTTAAATTTTTGACCTTCATCAACAACAGTCATACGACCCTCAACGCCTTCAAGCGCCGCAATACCGCGTTCAATTTGGCCTTTAGTTAACCCCAACTCTCGCCCAACCGCCACTGCCGCCAAGGAGTTACTAACGTTGAATTCACCTGGAATATTAATTCGAATATTATACTGTTCTTCGCCACCATCAACTGTATAATCCGAGCGATCAACCGCCAAGACTACATTCTTAGCCTGCAAATCACCACCCTTAATGCCATAGCTGATCGAATGCGGTGTACTAGCGGCAAATTTTGAGGCATTTGGATCGTCGGCATTAACAATGCCTAATTGACGCCCGTTTTTAGCAGCTAGCGTGAATAAACGACGCTTAGCTTCCAGATAATTATCAAAAGTACCATGATAATCCAAGTGATCATTTGTTACATTGGTCATTATTGCGATTTCATAAGGCACACCCCAAGTACGGTATTGTGCCAAAGAGTGACTAGACGACTCTAAAACTACCCATTCAATACCAGCTCGTTTAAAATCACGCAGACGTTTTTGTAACTTACCAGCTTGAGCAGTCGTAATATGTTCGATTTGTGGATTGATGTTATCACCAGCTCCGTAAGCAACTGTACTCAGCATACCAACTTTGAACATGGCATTATGTAACATCTTGTGAATCAAAAATGTCGTCGTTGTCTTGCCATTAGTGCCAGTTACACCGATAACGTGCATGTGACGTGACGGAAATCCATAACGAATATTTGCCACCACCGCCTCTATTAAATGACCAAACGGTTCAATTTTTTTAAATAATTTCACAGGCACTAAGCTTTTCACGACTTTTCTAATATCTGTCATGCCATTATTATACCTTAGAACTAAAACTTATAGCACTTCAGAGATTTGAATTAATACGATATAATATAAATAGTTATGTTCAAGAAGTACCAAGGTAAAATGTTGTGTTTTTCGCCACCAGTTATGTTGGCGACTCTTTTAATCGAGTTCAGCTTGGCGGCTTATGCTTTATGGCGTTACAAGATGAGTACAATTCGCAGATTAACAGTTGCAATGCTAGTCGCTCTTGGAGCTTTCCAGTTGGCTGAATATATGATTTGTGGCGGACTTGGTTGGACTAACGTTGAATGGGCTCGAATTGGCTATGGAGCCATTACAGTTCTGCCGGCACTAGGTATTCATACAATAGTCTCCCTGGCCGACAAAAAGAAGCCTCTATTGGTCGGTGCCGCCTATGCCAGCTGTATAGCTTTCGTAACGTTTTATCTAATCGGCTCGGGTGCAGTTATTGGACGAGCCTGCGCAACAAATTATGCCGTCTTTGAGACCTATCCTGGTAGCTCAAATCTCTTTATAGTTTATTACTATGGCTGGTTATTTATTGGTACGCTGTTAGCCATTAGATGGAGCGACAAATTACCAGCTCGTCGCAAGGCCCTACAGGCTATGGCACTTGGTTACATGACCTTCATTTTGCCAACAATTGCCTTTAATATTATCGATCCAACGACAACTCGAGCCATCCCGTCAATTATGTGCGGTTTTGCTGTTATTTTTGCATTTACTTTGGTATTAAAAGTCCTACCAAATAGCTGTGACATCAAAGCTTCTTTTCAAGATGCTAGAGAAAGATTACAACTCAGAATTTAGGGTTATCATAATCTAGCCCTGACTCCCGTGTTATGTTACAATAAACAAGTTCAAAGCCCGCGCGGAGGGGTACCCAAGTGGCTGAAGGGGATGGTTTGCTAAATCATTAGTCTGGGGAAACCTGGAGCGGGAGTTCGAATCTCCCCTCCTCCGCCAAATTTAAATAACGACCTTTTGGTCGTTATTTAAATTTAATGAGGCGAGTTTTTTTATTTCCTAAGCACCACCGCCCTAACATGGTTCAAAAGATAAAAAAGACCCAGTCACCAAACCAATCCGAGCATCATCTTTGACTAATAACTCGATAGCTTTTTGAGGATCAGATTCAACAATTATAGTCGTAAAACCAACCTCCTTGGCATAAATAGATAGTTCAGCCGGTTTAATCGAAGCCCTAATTTCATCTTGGCCAATATCAAAAGCCGTCAAAATGATCGTCGCGCTAATCTCACGTAGTTGCTTCAAACAATTGAGGACGCTGGTTTGCTTATTTTCACCAAAACTCACTAATATAGAAATGATATCGTCAGCAAACTGCCGCTTCATCGACGCCACCAACGCACCAATCTTTTGTTCGTTATGAGACCCGTCCAAAATAAGCGTTTTGCCAGCATACTGTACTATTTCCATCCGTCCAGGAATATAAATCTTTGCAGCATCAACTATTTCGGCCGAGCTTAACAATTTGCCGTGATCGCGTTGTAGCACGCAATTAACAGCTTGGACGGCCAAATGAAGATTACGAACCTGGAACAAAGGCAACTCAGCTAGATTAATATCGGCTTGAGGATACGGCTGGATAACATTCAAAACGGCATTCTTATCTGAACATCTCTTGGCAGCAATCGCCATCACCTCTTTGGCTTGATCATACATAAATACCGCATTATTTTGTTGAATTATGCCGGCTTTTTGATAGGCTATCTCTGCAATTGTATTACCTAATATTTTGGTGTGGTCCAGCCCAATATCCGTAATCACACATACTTTGTCGTTACGACTAATCACGTTAGTACCGTCCAGTAGTCCACCCAGACCAACCTCGACCACAGCGTATTCCATACCGCGTTTCACAAAAAGCCAATAAGCAAAGGCTATTAACACTTCAAAATACGATGGGTTAAGGCCAGATGTTGCGATTAAATTCAAAAAAGTGCTTAATTCTTGGCAATAGTCGCCTTCAGGCAAAGATATCAGATTAATTTGCGCTCGCTCATTAATCTCGTCGATATGCGGCGAAACCGTCAAACCAACCTCGTAGCCAGCTTGACGCAACAGCGATGCCGTGTAATATGAAGTTGACGTTTTACCAGAAGTGCCAGCAATATGAATAACTTTTAGCTTATCCTGTGGATTATCTAAATAATCCATCAATTTAGTCATATTATCCAGATTATAACGAGTCACGTTTGACCCGCTGGGAATAAAACCGTTCAGGGCTTGCTTGGCCTGAGTAAAATTATTAATCATAGCTATACATTATACCTTAATGCTCTTTCCGGCGCCCATGACACTCATGCTATACTAAATTCATGCAGCCCGATCAACCTAACAACTATTGGCAACACGAGACGGAGCCAGATAAAATCGCCGACATGTATACACCAACGCCAGTCGCCGATGAGCCTGTGCCGACCGAAAATCCTCAAAAACCAGTCATCGACAATCAGCCAGTCCATTGGAGTGCCGTTGAGTATGTTAACGAAGAAAAGAACGGTTTGTGGTTTGTTATCTTTACGATCGTTGTACTAGGCCTAATCGCCGTTGATATTTTGTTATTACACGCTTATACATTCTCGGCCTTGGTGGTCGTGATGGCTTTGGCGGTTATTGTGTTCTCGCGGCGCCCAGCTCGCACAATTGACTACACGCTTAGCGGCGCCCAAGGTATATATGTTGGCGAAAAGTTGTATCATTTTAGCGAATTTAGGTCATTCGGTCTTGTCCGCGATCATGGTCAGCATTCAATTATGTTGATACCGACTAAACGATTCTCGCCTGGATTATCAGTTTATTTTCCAGAGGAAGCCGGTGAAGAGATCGTCGATATATTAGGCGCCAGATTGCCAATGGAAAATCTCAAATTAGACATTATCGATATCGTTGTACAAAAGCTTCGACTTTAATAGCGTTTTAGTCTACCGCATCACTCTAAATTATGCTACAATAACCGATATTCACCGCATTTTTGCGAATGGAAGCACCTTCTAGTTACATGAAAAGTGGCGCTGCGTATTTTTTAAATATGTGGCGCTACATTTTGGACTCGTAGCTCAGCTGGATAGAGCGTTAGCTTGCGGAGCTAAAGGTCGCAGGTTCGAATCTTGCCGAGTTCACCAAATTAAAAACCCCACCCCGTGTGGGGTTTTTAATTTGGTGAACTCACATAAAACGAGGTTACCAAAATTATTGTGACCGAATCTTGCCGAGTTCGTTATTCAAATAAATATCTGTTAAAATAAAGTCTAATGGAGAGATGCAGGAGTGGTTGAACTGGCCGCTCTCGAAAAGCGGTAAGGCAGTAATGCCTTCAAGGGTTCAAATCCCTTTCTCTCCGCCAAATTAAATACACCCAGACGGGTGTATTTAATTTGGCGGAACGGGATTTGAACCCGATAGGGTGAGCAGTGCAAGTCTGCACTGCGCAAGGCCGGAAGCCGGATGACGAACGTCACCGACTGAGGCGGGGTCGCGGAAATTTGCTGAAAGCAAATTATCTGTGACCAAATCCCTCATTTCCTATTATCTCTAACTAGTTAGTCCAGTGCCGCTCTTCATCCTAACTCTAACATGCTCCAACCCTGATAAAACCGCAAAAACCAACGCCAAAAGTAAGACACCTTCGGATGCATCAACCAAATTATTACTTTTTATTAATATCCCTAATATAAAAGTACCGACACTCAAACTCTGTAAAATCATCTTGATCTTGCCAAAAAAGTTCGCACCAATTGGTCGACCGACCGTAGAGTGAAAATAAGCGCCCAAAAGTATAGCCAACAGTTCCAAAAGAATAAATACGACAAAAATCTGAACAATCGGATAATTAGGCCCTAAATACAGTAACACCGTTAAAATCAAAAACTTATCAGCAATCGGATCAATTATCTTGCCCAAATCAGTAATTTGATCTCTCGTCCTAGCCATTGCGCCATCTATAAAATCAGTCGAAGCGGCAATAATAAACACAACCAAAGCGGCAGCAAACTGATTAGTTGTCAGCAGAAAGTAAACGAGCGGTATTAAAACAAAACGAACAATAGTCACCTGATTCGGCTTGACGCTATACGGAATAAAACGCAAGAAAACCTTATCGATCATATGATCGATCGTCCGTTGAAGCTTTGAATTACTGCCTGTCATTATATTTAATATTGTATACCAAAATATCTGAATCCAAGATATAGTTCACCAGTGATGCTGGATTTTGCTATAATTAAATCATGAACGAACCATCAATCTTTACTCGAATCATCAACGGCGAAATTCCGTCACACAAAATTTACGAAGACGATCGCGTTATCGCCTTTTTAACTATCCACCCCTTAAGTGACGGACACACCTTGGTCGTACCCAAGAAACAAATTGATCAAATCTGGGACTTAGAATCCGACGATTATGACTATCTGTGGAAGATAGCTCAAAAGATTGCTTTACACCTGCGTCAAACGATGGATTTGGCCAGAGTCGGTGTCGTTATCAAAGGTTTCGAAGTTCCCCACACTCATATTCACTTAATTCCAGTTGGTCATCAAGGTCACATAAATTTTGACCCCGAGCCAGAACCACCGGTTGCCGACGATGACAAACTCGCGTCCATCGCCCAGCGTATTCGTCTATGATTCGTATTATCGCCATCGGTAAAAAACACGAGTCCTGGGTTACGGACGGCATAGAACGCTACCAAAAGCGCCTCAGACGCCCTTTCGACATCGAATGGGTAATTTTACCACATTCATCACTGAATGACATTGCAGCCCGCCAAGACGAGTCAAGACGCATAATATCACGGCTCAATGCCGATGATTACACTGTCCTGTTAGACGAGCGCGGCAAAATCATCGATTCACCTACCCTATCGTTACTAATATCGAAACCTTTAGAATCTTCTAAACAAATTACTATAATTATCGGCGGTGCCTACGGTGTCGACGATTTAGTCCATCAGCGGGCCGACTTTGTATGGTCTCTGTCCCACCTGGTTTTTCCACACCAACTGGTGCGCCTAATGCTAACCGAACAGATTTATCGCTCCCAAGAAATCGCTGGCGGCAAGCCATACCACCATGAATAAATAACAAGATAACCTAAACTTGACATAACACAAAGCTTATGCTATTTTTATCTTTAGTAATATCTAAAAATAAAAATATGTCATCAATAACTAATCGCCTATCTATCACTATCTCTGTCATCGCTATTTTTAGCGTTTTTTTGCACGATACCAAGATTGATAATGCCACCGCTGTCATCATGAAAATACCAGAGGTCATAGCCGAATATAATCTCAACAGAACCAGCCTAAATTACACCAATCAACACCCCCATTTTGAAGTCAATTCTTTTACCACCCAACCTCGTGACGAAAATAATAAGAAATATATCGCTCAAAGACGCCTATTAGCCAACAATCTTGGCGGTGCATACATTTGGCCGTCTACTTAATGATGTCCAGCTCGTGCACTAGACGCTCCACAAGCGTCTTTTTTTGCTCCAGTTGTGTTCGCGTTTCTTCTACTAGCTTAGCCGGAGCCTTGGCAATATAGGCCTCGTTAGTCAATCTCGCCTCAAGGGCTTTGATATTAGCATGAATTTCCGCCAAACGAACTTCCAGATTGGTCTGATGCTCACGCAATGTCTTTTCAGATACATCCAGCCAGGCTTCACGTCCACTAGCCGCCAAACGCAAACCACGCGCCTGATCAACCGCCTTAATGCCTTTTAATTTGGCTAGCTTTTGGATTAATGCGATATTGTCGGCGATTAGGCTATCGTCTCGGTATAACAGATCATATCGTTCATTGCCAGGTAATTCAGCCATCACAAAGCGGGCTTCAACAATTAATTTTTTAAGTCGATTAAACTCAGCGGCAGCAATTTCGTCATAATCGGTTTTTTCTGGCCAACGTGAAGTAATTAACAGATTATCATGCCACGATAAGGTCTGCCAGATGGTTTCAGTTACAAACGGAGCGAAAGGATGAGCTAGTTTCAAGCTGGTATCTAATACCCAGGCTAACATCGATGGATTATCTTCTAATTTACTAGCCTCGATAAACCAGTCGGCCACGCTATCCCAAATAATGTGATAGACAGCTTCACTGGCTTCGGCAAATCGATAAGATTCAACCTTTTGTCCAATATCAGCAATCGCCTCATTCAGCTCATTAATAATCCAGTGATCAACCATTGAAGTTGGCTCAGGTGCGCCACCTCGATAACCATCACCTAACTTATCTTCAATGAAACGGGAGATGTTCCACAATTTGTTGCAAAAATTACGACCAGCTACCACCTTGTCAACACCGAAGGCTTGATTTTGGCCAGCGCTACGATTAGCAACGATTCCCATGCGAAGGGCGTCTGAACCAAAGTTAGCGATAGTTTCCATCGGGCTAATAACATTGCCTTTGCTTTTGCTCATCTTTTGGCCTTTTTCGTCCAACACCATACCATGCAAATAAACATATTTAAACGGCACTTTACCGGTGTTATACAGGCCCAACATAATCATTCTGGCAATCCAAAACAAGATGTCAAAGCCAGTTTCCATGACACTAGTAGGATAAAAACGGCTAAGCGGCCCATCAGTCAGGGCGTCGGTCGCGATAAACGGCAACTGAGCACTACTAAACCAGGTATCAAACGTATCTTCTTCGCGACGATAAGTTTTACCGTTAACAGAGATGGTTTTCTCATCTACGCGATTATCAAAGATCCAATCTTCGGGGTTATCAACGTTTTGAAAAGCTGGAATCGGTATACCCCAAGGAATTTGACGCGACAAGTTCCAGTCGCGCAGATTATCCAGATATTGGATCAGGACTCGCTTGCGGCTCTCTGGAGTAAAGGCGATTTCATTGTTCTCAACTGCTTGTTTAGCCCGTTGAGCAAGTGATTCAACCTTCAAGAACCACTGATCTTTAATGAGCGGTTGAATCGGCAAACCGCTCTTGTAGTCGTAGCCGACGGTATGTTCAATAGTTGTCTGGCCGCGCATTAACTCTTCAGATTGCAAGATAGCTAAAACTCGCTCGCGAGCCACCTCAGCCGTTAAACCAGCAAATTCACTTGGTACATTAATCATGGTGCCGTCAAAATCAATCACTTGGATACGTTCAAGATTATGGCGCTGCCCCATCTCAAAGTCATTAACATCGTGCGCCGGCGTAACTTTAACTGCACCCGTGCCATAGTTCGGATCAACATATTCGTCAGCAATAATTGGTATTTCTCTATCTGTTAAAGGCAACAGAACTCGCGTTCCGATCAAACCTTTGTAGCGTTCGTCATTTGGATTAACCGCCACCGCGGTATCACCAAACATCGTTTCAGGACGAGTTGTCGCAATTATAATCTCGCCAACTTTGTCATAAGTCGGATAAGCAATTTGCCACAATGTTCCCTTTTCGGTCTTGTGGTCGACCTCAATATCGGCGTAGCTAGTTTGATATTTAGTGCTGTAATTTACGATGCGCTCACCTCTGTAAATAAGGCCTTCATCCCACATTTTTTTGAAGGTATTATGAACAGTATCAACCACCCTTTTATCGAGTGTAAAAATCAGATCTTTCCAATCACAACTAGCACCCAAAGCTCGCAATTGCAGCTCCATATTGCCCCGTTGTTGATCAACGAAGTTCCAAACTTGGCTGTATAACTGCTCGCGCGAAAAATCAAATCGACTTTTTCCCTCTTTATCCAAAAGGCGCTCGTAAACAACCCAAGTTTCAAAGCCGGCATGATCGGCACCTGGAATATAGGCCACATCACGGCCTTTCATACGCTGATAACGCGCCATTATATCCTCTAGACCAATCGTCAAAGCGTGCCCAATGTGCAAATTACCATTGGCATTTGGCGGTGGCATAAGAATACAATATGGCTCACCTACCCCTGTTGGTTCAAACGCTCCGCTCTTCTCCCACATAGCATAAATATTCGGTTCGTATTGATTGGGATCATAAGCTTTAGCTAGTTTCATATTGGGTCTTCAGTTACCTTCGAATTAATAAAGTATTACCACGTGAAAAGTATAAAATACACTTAGGCTTTCCGTATGAAAACCCCTTGAATGCACTTCCTCTTTTTCACATGTTTGTTTTCAACTTTTATTATATCACACAATAATACAACAGATAAACCCCTCTGAGACCATCTTTTCTACCGCTCTGTTCACATCCTAGTATTTCTTCCTTGCCGCCTCCCTCCCACTACCACCAAAGACGCATGCTTCGCTCCAGTCTTTCTTTTCTGCCGTTCACCACCACTTAGTCCAGGCAGATGGCCACTTTACGTGTGACCACGAAGTGGTCAGCACGTGGCGCTTGGCCTCCGCTACCGCTACGCATCCATCTGCACTGAACCAAGTGGTGTTGAACG
>CAIUMO010000018.1 GCA_903900345.1 uncultured bacterium
CCAGTATCCATGCATATAATCATTACTATTAGTATCAACTGCGTCATTTGGACCATTGCTGGTCTTTTTTAATATCCACCAAATAAACCATATGAACGCTATTAAAAATAATAATGAACCCATTTAAACCCCCTGTTTATATTAAGTATAAACTAAATGGTTAAAAAATGCCGTACTTTTTATTGCTCAAGTTGCACCTAAAAATAACTTACTGATTTATATGTGTATCACACCTTAACAAGGCTTTTTACCAACTGCCGTTCGCTAGCATCGGTGTGATTATATTTACCAATCAACGCGTCATCAAAAGCTTGGTCTAAACAATCAATATTGTCTTTAAAATATTGAGCATTTCTTGCGAGCCCCTCGTAGTAAACTTTTAATTTTGTATATATCACGCCCTTCATCCAAAATTGAGTACCACGATAGGCGTTCTCAATGTGAGAATAAGCTTCATTTTTCGCAGATTGTATATTTTTTTCACTGATATTCATATTGTCTTTAGACTTTTGAACAGCGATCGTTCTCCATAATATCTCATAAACTTCACGGGCATCACGCGGTTGTCCATCAGCACCAAGTGCAAGCCCAGCAGTGATATATCGGTTTCTAGCTCGATTAAATGATGCATTATTAAAATCCCCCTCCAAAACAGCTTCCAGCATTACACCAAAACCCTCTTCGGCATCGGCATAATTAGCCGTACCGGATTTAATAGGTTTTATACCGGTTTCTTTACCATTCTGAGCCCTACGCGCATGAACCTCCTGCTCGTGAATAATCAGACGTCGCAATTCCAAAGAGTTTCGACGAAGGTTAGATGGTAGAAATATAGATGTTAGCGTAGGATTTGTTGCTGGATTTAATTTCTTAGGATTTTCAATAGCTTTCCAGCCAAATTGGGCCAACCCGCCAGCTTCCAACGCGTTATTCATAATCTCGGCACATTGATTCACGTCGTAATATTCATCATCGGGAGTATTAGGTACAACGTTCAGTACATCAGCGTATCTTGACGATACATAATTTTGTAGTTTTCGCATTTCGTTTTCATCCAGCAAAACTTCCTCTTTTATGTCGCCAGAGTCAACATCACCTAACAATTCCTCAAGTTGAGTCTTAATAGCCTTAGCCACTTCAGATTCTGGGTGAAAATTATTCAACCTATCCTTCTCGGTAGAGATTATGCCTAAATAGTACGCAGTGTTTAATTTACCATAAAGTGACTCATTTAATTTTGAAAAGCTTTCCCTATTAGTTTCAAGCGTACTTGTCGGCAACGACTGATATAGATTTTTTGCAGCTTCGACAATTAATAACTTTTTTAAGCTCTTCTCATGAGAACGAGCATATAATTCAGTTTCAGCCGCATTAACACCGGGATTCTCTTTTGAGGCATCAAGTTGCAAGACAGCCTCATATATACGGCTTTTCTGTTTTTCTACAACTGGATCATCAAATAAAAAATTTAATCTGGGATATTTTAATTCAGGAACATATTTTTCGTTTCTAATAAATGCTTCTCGTTCAATAATTCGGTTTTCCGGACTAGGCTCAAATCGAGTATTGTCAACAAAACTACTTTTTGTATTTTTATATACTGTTAGTTCAGATTCTGTTTTCATATTTGACTATTATATCAAAATATTCCGTACTTTTTATTACCCTTAAAGGCTTCTAAAAGTTCGCGCTGTTTTTTAGACAATTTAGTAGGTGTATCAACGATAATACTGACAATGTGCGGACCGCGTTTGTCACTTTTCATTTGCGGCACGCCGTGACCTGACAGTTTAAAGTCAGCACCTGATTGAGTGCCAGCTGGCACTTTCATACGAATTTCACCATCAACCGTAGCAACTTCAATTTCGGTACCCAAGGCCGCGTCAATCATACTGACATGTTGTTCGGACAAGATAATATCGCCCTCGCGCGTAAAATGTTTGTGGGCTTTGACACGAATATTAACGTACAAATCGCCTTTTTGACCATTGCCAATTGCTTCGCCATGTTCGCGCAAACGGATTGTTGCGCCGTCATCGATACCAGCCGGTACCTTTAAATTAATGACACGTTTGCGACGTTCGATACCGCGACCATGACAGACGGTACAGACTTTTTCAGGTACTTTACCACGTCCATCACATGTTTCACAGGTTGTCGCCTGTTGAATCGGTCCAAAAATCGTATTCATGACACGATTAACTTGGCCTGCACCACGACAGGTTGGACAAGTTTTCATTTCGTAACCAGGTTCGACAGTTGTACCGTGACAATGCGAACATTCGTCGTTCATTTCAAGTTCGATTTTTTCTTCGACACCAAATACAGCTTCTTCAAAAGATAATTGCAAAGTTGCTTCGACATCACGACCACGTTTTGGACCTTGGTTGCGACTGTTGCCGCCACCAAAGAATTGGCTGAATATATCGCCTAATCCGCCATCACCAAAGTCAAAATTGACGTTTTGGCCACTAAATCCGCCAAAGCCACCACCGAATGGATTGCCGCCAGCCGATCCGCCACTATTACCGCCAACGCCGGCGTGACCGAATTGGTCATAACGTTGACGTTTAGAACTGTCTTTTAAGACTTCGTATGCTTCGCTAACTTCTTTGAATTTTGATTCATCACCACCCTCTTTGTCAGGGTGATGTTTAACAGCAGCCTTGCGATAGGCCTTTTTTATCTCATCATCAGAGGCACCTTTTTGGATACCTAATACTTCATAATAATCACGTTTTGTCATCAATACTATTGTATAAAATTAGCACTCTTATTTCAAGAGTGCTAATGTGAA
>CAIUMO010000019.1 GCA_903900345.1 uncultured bacterium
ATAACGACGATAACAACCAAAAGTTCAACGATCGTGAAACCGCGTTCTTTATTGTTAATGCTTAATTGTGTCATGTATGCCCCCTAATTATTTATTATGTTTATAATTTACTACAAAATTTATATTAGCACAAGCGGTTTAAATAATGAATATAGCGGCATTTAATTAACAGTGAATGTGCCGCTGCTAGTAAAAGTATGAATAGTATTGCCGCTGACCGTAGTCATTGTACCACCAGTCGCACTCATCGAGCCTGTAGGGTAGGAAATGATTACAATTCCCGAGCCACCGTGACCGCCAGCTGCACTTGAATTACCGCCGCCACCGCCGCCGCCACCACCAGTATTGGTGGCACCTGCGGTACCTGCGGCGCTTGCAGTACCACCAGCCCCACCACCGCCAGAACCACCTGCGCCAGGATTGTTAATATACGAGCCACCGCCACCACCACCGGCATAGGTCATTGCTGAACCGCTGATGGAATTTGAGGCTCCTGGGCCACCAGTTCCACCACTATTTGTAGAATTAAATGCAAGCCCAGCACCACCTGCGCCACCGCCGCCACAAGAGCCGTAATCTGGGCTACCTGTACTATTGCTTGGTGTTCCGCCGTTATAACCTTGAACAGGGGAAACTGACGGTACGTTACCTAAACCTGTTGGATAACTAGGACTAGGGGTAACATATATACCACCACCACCAGAACCACCATTGTTATTGGAAGAGTTGATGGTCGTACCGTTTCCAGCACCACCACCGGTGGCCGTAATACTGCTAAAATTCGAATCACTACCCTTGACATTGGAATTACCGCCATCACCAACCGTCACGGTGTAAGTTTGGCGATTTATAGCAAGAGAAGAATTATAAACAAACCCACCGCCACCGCCACCACCACCAGCGAAAGCATTAATCATGGCGCTACCACCACCGCCACCACCAGCTACGGCTAGCACTTTGACAGAATATGTTTGTGGCACAACAGTGAACGTGCCATTGCTGGTAAATGTGTGAATGGTATTACCACCGGATGTAGTTATTGTACCGCCAGTTGCATTCATATAACCTGTGGGGTAAGAAATGATTACAACGCCAGAACCGCCAGTTGATCCAGCGCCTGAAGCACCAGACCCACCGCCTGCTCCCCCTCCAGTATTAGCGCTACCGTCAGTGCCTTTGACGCCTGACCCTGTAGCTCCGGCACCGCCGCCACCAGAACCACCGGCCCCAGCAGTACCTGACAGATAAGATCCACCGCCACCGCCACCGGCATAATAGACAGATGAGCCGCTGATTGAATATGATAATCCATTGCCGCCAGATCCACCATTGCTTGGCGATCCGTCGCCACCGTTTAGTCCTGCCGAACCAGCCCCGCCACCGCCACCAGCAGCTCCGTTGCTTGCTCCACCATTACCACCAGCATTTCCTTGCCCAGATGTTCCAGAAAATCCCGTACCTTGTGCGCTAGATCCACCTCCGGAGCCACCAGTTGATCCTCCGTAATGATTATAGCCCCATCCAGTACCACCACCACCACCTATCGCCACTAATGTACTAAATACAGAATTACCACCCTGTTTTCCGCCACGGCTGATATCAGCAGGTGATGTACCAGGCAATCCACCGGCGCCCACTGTAACGGCTATACCAGAGGCAGAAGAGACCGAATATGCCGAATTGTAAATAAGACCACCGCCACCGCCACCAGCACCGTAGTCATATCCGCTACCGCCACCACCAGCCACAGCTAAAACTTTGACAGAATATGTTCCTTGGGTGTCATTAAAAGTGCCACTACTGGTAAAAGTGCCACTACTGGTAAAGGTGTGAATTGTATTGCTACCAGATGTAGTTATTGTGCCGCCAGTTGCTGTCATCGAGCCTGTGGGGTAGGAGATAATGACTATACCAGAACCGCCATTTCCGCCACTATAATAATAAATAGGACCGCCATTGTATGATCCGCCGGCTCCGCCACCACCAGTGTTGGCGACACCATTACTACCAGATGTATTAAGGGCTGCATCACCACCGCCGCCATTTCCGCCAAGTCCAACGTTTGTACCCCAAACTTCACCGCCACCGCCACCACCAGCCAGGTAGTATGTGCCAGAAATATTTTCACCTGCGGTTGATCCAATAATCGGGTTGATAACACCTAAACCGCCATTGCCGCTATTTACAACATTAGTCCCGTTGTTACCTGGACCACCGGCCCCACCACCGCCACCACTACCGCCGACCCAGCCAGCATCGATATAGCCAATGCCACCATTATATCCTTGCGAACCTAATCCACCAGGGTTAGGTGATCCACCGGTTGTAATTGATCCGCCACCACCGCTACCGCCAGCACCACCGTATTGGCCACCGTGCGTTACACCAGCGCCACCTCCCTCGGCGGTAACATTTCCAAATGACGAATCGCCACCTTTCAAGCCGTTGCAGGCACAGCCATTAGGACCACCACCAGTCCCACCATTGCCGATTATGACTGAATAAGATTGAGAACTAACTGCAAAAGCTGGATTATAGACATAACCACCAGCCCCACCGCCCGAACCTGTATCACCGCCGCCGCCACCACCACCAACTACAACTAATTTAATCGTTTGATTACCTGTGGCGGTTGTGTTGTTGTTCGGACTAGAGGCGCGCATTGTGCCGGACTGGCTAACGTCGCGACCGGCGATTGTATTAGCGGCGTTAATAGTAACCTCGACTGTACTGGTTGTTTGCAATGCGGTTTGTCTGGTAACATCTGCTTGGCTGCTGTCGCTGGCTGTGGTATTTTCGGATGTAGAGCTAGGGCTTGGATAATATTTAACACTAAAGCCGCCGACTGTTATGCCATCGACAAGTTGAATATCTTTGGCCTTACAAATTGTGCCCGATATACTTGGTGCGCAACTGGGTTGTTGCCACGGTACGCCTAATGATCCGTTAGCACAACCGATTATCGCGTAGTTAGCCGGTGCGACGACTCGACGCCACAGGCTGCTGACGCCATTTATAGTCTTGACGAAGTAAATGATATTCATCATGACTGGCTTGTTTTGATTAACTTGCGCACTGCTGCAATCATTAGGACTGTTTTGATAGATAAGGGTTTTTGTTGAAGCCGATGGATTACCAGTAGTTGTATAGGCGTTCAAAATTAACATTGTACCGTTCACGGAATCGGCATTATGAAAATTAGTGATGTCGTTACTGTAGCCCTGGGGGGAGGTGAGTGAAATGTTATTGGTGGCCAGGAAGGCGCCACTCAATTTGACATCTTGTTCGATACGATTCAGCGCATCTTGGACATTGTAAGCCAGAGCATTAGATCCACGAGTTGACAATACATCACCAGTCATATTGACGATGGCGCCGACAAAAATACCAATTACTAGAATAACAATCGGCGCGACAATCAAAATCTCGACGATCGTAAAGCCTTGTTGATGTTGCTTAATTTTCTTCATGAATCCAAGCATATTACTATGCGTATTTTAGCACGAGCGGTATAGGTCAACAATGCGAGATTAGCCCCAACTATGTTAGCGAGCGACACGGAACCCGACAGCCGAGGACGTGAAGCTGGGAACGTAGTACAAAAACAGCGCCAACACGCCGTCGCCGCTGGCATCGCCCCAAGCGCCGCCACGGAAGAAGCCACGCAGGGCTGCATCGCTTGTAAATCCATATAGCTGGCCAATGCCTTGAGCACCACTCCAACTACTTGATCCACTAATGCCAGTACCAGATGGATAAGGATTAACGGCAAAAGTGCCACCAGACGCAGCTGTCCACTGATACCAGTTCCAACTAGCCATGCCAGTTGGTTGTCCGCCAGTCATTGTGCCATTAGTCCACTCCCAAACATTTCCAGCAAAATCCCAAATAACTTGGCCGTTTGACAAAGTTAGGGTTCGTTTTTGGTTAGATGGCGAGGTGTTGCCAGTCAAATAATAACCGTCAGTGTCGTCAGAACTAGCTGCTAAAGCATTTGCGGGTGAATTATCATTGTGACCGCTGTAAATAAAACCATTACCAACTATGCCACTACTCCAGTTACTGGCGACGCTTAGCACGTTTTGGGCGATAGTCATCCATTCAGCCTCGGTTATCAAGTGGCAACCAGTGCAGGCCGCTGCGGCTTCAGAGGTGGCGTCTAATCTTGAAAAGGCCTGAATCTCGACCCAATGGTTGCCTGAGTTTACGCTAGACTGATTAGCCCAATCTCTGATATAGCGAACGTTAATTGGATTAAATGCTGTTGTCTTGCCGGCCGATGACTCGGGGTATGTGCCACTTTTGGCACTATCAAATACAGTTATCCAATTAACGTTGTCAACGCTAACCTCTGTCTTGGTGCCGTAGTAGGTCCGTGAGTCAGCGTAGTAATGCCAAATCTTAAGCATATTAATACTATAGACTTGACCCAGATCGACTGAGGCTGGCTTCAAACCATAATCATCACCGTAATACGGATCAGTTGCTGTGTTGCCATCTGTCAATAGTGAGCTAGTAGCGGCTTTACCGGCCGCGACATTAACATTAGTGCCGCCATTCTGCGCAATACTGACCCATGGTGTGCCGGCGGCTGTCGACACGGCATTGTTATTGCCATCATTCTTGGCCTCATATTTCATAACACAGAAATCTTTTGTACCATAAGTGGCACTGCCAGGCACAGGAATGAAACCTATTGGACAAGCTGACGACACAAAAGTCGCATTAACAACTGTTTTTTGAGGGGTATTATAATTCAGGCTAACATTAACTTTCGAAATAGCCGATAATGTGCCGTATGGACACGTTATCGTTACAGTCACAGTGACACTTGAAAGGTTAGCTGGTGTAATTGATTGGTTAGTCAAAGGTGATTGAGTTGTGCATGGATTGGTCGCCACTGCTTTATAGCGTTGCAGATAATCATAGGCGATATTGCTGGCGCGAGCTTGCATGCGAGTTTCACCACCATCCTTGATGATCAATGCATACAGTTGATAGCCAGACATCAAAAAGGCCGCTGCAATAAACAGAGTGATTAGTAACTCTACGACAGTAAAGCCAGATTGTCTAATTTGCCTTGTCATTGATTTTTACTGGTTACCATGTGAACTAAGTTATCAGATTCGGTTATATAATATAAGTTAAATTTTTGACACGACGAGCCAGTGGTGCAAAGCGATCCATCTTGATTGAGCGGCTGATAGATATATTGGTTTTGTGATGAGCTTGTTATTGATGTTGACGATATAGACGTAACAATGAATGAGCCACTGCTGGTAAAGGTGTGAATTGTATTGCCATTATTTGTAGTGACATTTCCGCCAGTTGCTGTTATAGAGCCAGTAGGGTAGGAGATTATGACGATTCCTGAGCCACCAGCGCCACCGCCCGCGAATCCGCCTGTGCCGCCGCCACCACCACCAGTGTTCGCAGTACCAGGTCCGCCTGGTACAGTACCATCACCTCTAATAGGACCTGTGCCGCCACCACCATTACCACCGACACCAGTTCCACCATTACCACCAGCACCACCACCGCCGCCGTAATAAGTCGATGTACCAGATATAGAGTTCTGAATACCAACTCCTCCAGCACGTCCATTACCATCAGTAGCTGTTAATCCGGCCCCACCAGCACCACCACCTGAACCGCCGCCAAGAGAACCTTGCCAGCCATGGCCACCGTTATATCCTTGTCCGCTAATACCAATTCCTCCCGCGCTTCCAGGACTGTTCCATGATCCGCTAGAACCACCACCGCTGCCTCCAGGGGAACCTGCACCACCATCCCACCATCCGCCGCCGCCACCGCCTATCGCATTAACACCAGTAGTTATATCGGCTGTGTCACTTATATTACGACCATAAACTTCAACTCTGGCTGTACGGTTCATACCAGTGCCAACAGCACAACATCCGACATAATCTCCAGCGCTATAGCCAATCTTCAGGCCTATACCATTACTAACATCGTCACTATTCCAGTCAGCCTCATTATTATATCGGCTACCCCAACGTGCACCGTTACCTGATCCACCTAGGTCTCCAAGCTTTGTGCCATGCTGCATAATTCCGGTCTGAGTGCTGAAATATGTCGCATTCCAATATGGTTGTCCTGTTGGACTACCCCAGTTGGCATAAGTATTAAAACCAGTTAACGCTGTTACATTTGACCAAGTTGAGTTTCGCAGCCAGCGCATATCGCCAGCGTCTGGCCATCTGGCCATTATGTCGGTTAGTCGCATTTCATTAAACGATCTGAATTTAGCATCAGCATTATTCCTGGTTGCGTCAGTCGAGTTAAGTGTGTTAGTGGTAGTCCAGTAGTTAGCATCGTAGTTAAAAGTTGAGCTTGGTTGCGTAGCCTTCATTAACATTGTCCAGCCGCCGCCGTTATATGTCATATCGCAATAGACTTGGAATGGTGCATTAACGCCAGCACCATCTGGATCAATCCAATATGTTCCATCGGCATAGTTGATTCCATCTAATTTTAATGAGTAGCAACTTTTTCCAGGATTAGCCGATGATGATCCGTAGGTGTTAGACCCACTTGGAACAATAGATGAGTTTTGACCATAATAATTACTACTACCGCCACTGCCAACGGTTACAGTATAAGTTTGAGGCGTCACCCCGTAGGCTGTATTGTAGGTAACGCCACCACCGCCGCCACCGCCACCAACGTCGCCACCACCGCCGCCACCGCCACCAACAGCTAAGGCTTGTATTACACCAGAGAAAGGTACAGCACTGGGTGTTTGACTGTTCGTTGTTGCCACTGCCAATGATGTACTTGAAGTATCTGGCGATCCTGGTGCGATTAGGGATTTTGGATCAATATCGCGTAGAGTGGTTTGCTGAGCCGCTTTGGTATTCATAACGCTAGTTGATGGATAACTACCAGTTGAAGTACTACCGTCAGTTCCCGATAGATAAAAAGTCTCTAACTGAGTTGCAATTGTTTCGATGTCAGTTTTACGTTCGGCGTCACGAGCGCTTGCCTGAGCTCCATTCAGATTAACTACGCCTAGAACAAGCAAAATACCCATTACTGCGATGATAATCATAAGTTCAACAATAGTAAATCCACGACGTTTCATGTTATTAGCATAAGGTTTTTAAAGCCAATTCGCAAGTGACTCAAATTTCCAATGGTTCTTGTTCGATCTGAATATGGAATTTGTCGCGTATAGCGCCGATAATCTCGTCACGGGCCTCGGCTAGATCATTGTACGAAGTGGCTGATTCATTAACTAACACCAAGGCGTTCTTGTCATAAACACGCATGCCATGAATTAGTTGGCCTTTTAATCCGACGTTTTCAATCAGCCAACCGGCTGGAACTTTATAATGACCGTCACCCATATCGTACAAAGGAATATTTGGATTAATTGCTTTTAAATCATTCAATTGCCAGGTTTCGACGATGGCGTTTTTAAAGAACGATCCAGTATTAGGCGTGTCTTTGGGGTTGGGGAGTTTACTATTTCTAATTTCAATGACGGTATTTCGAATTATTTCTTGGGTATATATTTTAATATTGTGATCATCAAGATACCTTTGTAAAGAATCGTAAAAGGGTGGCTGTGGTAGGTTTTTTGACAGTTTCAAAGTAATGTAGGTAATAATATATCGCCCTTTGTCATAACTTCGGAATATACTGTCGCGATAGGCAAAACCGCAGTCGGTGTTTTGTAATGTCACAAAAGTGTCATTCAAATTATCGTAGGCTTCCAAGGATTGCAAAGTATCGGCGATTTCTTGACCATAAGCGCCGACATTTTGAACTGGCGATGCACCGGCTGTACCTGGTATACCAGACATAGCCTCGACTCCACTTAGGCGCAGGTCAACTATACGTTTGACGACTGAATCCCATATTTCGCCTGCGCCTATGCGAATAGTCGTCGTGTTGATATCGTCGGCGACAATTTCGAAGCCAGGTATGCGCATATGGATAACAATTCCACTATAACCCTCGTCGCGAGCAATGACGTTACTGCCGCCACCAATTACGAATATCGGTAATGATTTAGATTTAGCTTCATGACAGATTGCTGCTGTTTCGTCGGCAGTTCGAACTTCAGTCATAAAGCGGGCAGTGCCACCAAGCCTCATAGTAGTGTAATTTTTGAGCGGAATGTTGGTGTGAATATCCATATGGTTTTGATTATAGCTCAAGATTGATTGACATGGTATAATTACCCCTGGTACGCACCCGCCATGTCATCCGACATGGCCATATCGAATGATATGGTAGCGTGAGTATCAAATAGTACGCACCCGTAGCTCAGCTGGATAGAGTATTTGGCTTCGAACCAAAGGGTCGGCGGTTCGAGTCCGTCCGGGTGTACCAAAGAAAGTAGCCTACGAACTGTAGGCTATTTTCTTTTGCAAGGATAATCCTTGCAAATAAAAGCTGATTGCTATTATGTTAAATATAAATCTGTTAAAATTATTTTAAATGCTTATTATTAACGCGATTATTTTGGGTTTAGTACAAGGTTTGACGGAATTTTTGCCGATCAGCAGTTCAGGCCATTTGGTTATTGCCAGTCACTTACTTAAACTGGACGACGCTTTTACCTTTGATGTTTTGCTGAACTTCGGTTCTTTGCTGGCGCTTGTTGTCTATTACAGGCAGCGAATCTGGTCGATTATTGTTCGAATCTTTGGCGGCAAAGAATGGTTATTATTGACGAAGGTTATTGTCGCCACAATTCCGGCTGTAGTCATTGGCCTGTTATTCAATTCCCAGATTCAAAAGTTAGATAACATGATTTGGGTTGTTATAGCCGCTTTAATTATATTTGGTATACCGATGATCTTGGCTGGCAAGGCTAATCCAGATGCTGATGATCGTGAGATTGAACAGTCGGTTGGCTGGAAATTATCTATCAAGACTGGTTTAGCTCAAACTTTAGCTTTAATACCAGGTGTATCACGATCTGGCATCACAATATTAACTGGTTTACGTAACAATTTGAGCGCCGAACGAGCGGCTGAATTTAGCTTTTTACTGGCCATCCCAATAATTACTGGCGCTAGTTTAAAAACGTTATTATCTAATGGCGGTATGGAATTTGTCAAAAACAACATGGCGGCATTTGCGATTGGCAACATAGTTTGTTTTATAGCTGGTATCTTGGCGATTAACTTTATGATTAAACTCATCGCAAATAAGGGCTTAAAGTATTTCGGTTGGTACAGAATTATCCTGGCGGCTGTATTAATTGTCCTTGTATCAGTTAAAATTTTGTAAATCGTTCAGCCTTGTATCAACAGAGGTGATAGTGTACAATTGGTTTTTGCCATGTCATCCGACATGGCCATATCGAATGATATGGTAAATGGTGACACGTATGTATATATCGGATATAATTATTAAAGAATGTACTATGTATATTATTTAAGAATGAATAACGGTCAGATATATACTGGTTCAACAAAAGATCTAAAAGCAAGAATTAGATTACATGAATACGGAAACGTAAACACAACCAGTAAATATCTGCCTGTTACTCTGATCGGATATGAATCATATATCCTAAAATCAGATGCACAGCGCAGAGAAGAATATCTCAAAACTACTGAAGGCAAACGCTTATTTAGGCAACAGTTTAGGGATATTTTGAAAAGTATGGGCCAGTAACTCAGCTGGTTAGAGTGCCTGCCTCTTAAGCAGGATGTCGAGGGTTCAAGTCCCTCCTGACCCACCATAGAAAAACCCAGACCTCTTGGTCTGGGTTTTTCTATGGCAGCCTTAAGCTAGGATCCTAAACCTCGACACCTAGTCTAATCCGCTCAAAAAGTGTTATTATTAACTCCATGACTACAAAAAAGCAATTGGGCGCAAATGGCCATCAATTAAGTGTGCAATTAGCCGCTGCCAAAGCCAACAAACGCAGTGCAGATGATGAACAACGTATTAATGTTGCCGGTGTTGGCCGAGAAGTCTCGGTGGCCTATGAACAGCTTCGTAATGCCGCTGAGTACACTCAAGAGCATTTGTTAATACAGAATGCGATTCGTCGTTTTTTTGTACGCAACTTGTCTTTTTCTAGCCAAACTAATACCAGTCGATCGATTGCCAATGAACTTGTTATCGAACTGATCCAGTCTGGTTACATAGAAAATGACACTCAACCAATCGAAATAATTGATAAATTAAGTGATGTTATACAGCAGCATTATGGTAATTATTGGCGTTTAAAGAATTCGGGCGTCAAGCCAATCACAGCTCAAAAGTGGACGCTCGATTTATTGTCGGTCGGCAGTGAAAAAATTATTATTGACGATGCTATTCAATCTATCTTTATTCAATTCGCTTATCATCATTACCAGACCGTGATTAACAAGGATATTTTTGATTCAGGTTCTGGTGAAGTTGCAAATTATGAGGCCAGCTTGTATGTAGCGGTCTATAAAGCTTTATTGAAGTCTGACATAGCCAGTGTTCGTTACGAAATGCAGCGACTATATAATGTTTCTGACCAAGATATTAATGAATATTTTAACTTCCATAAAAATGTCGATGCTGTTTTCTCTTCGGATTTAACGGAGAGGATTGAACGTTACATCAATAAGTTCGGAGCGCCGCTGCGAATATTAAAGAATATGATTCAGGATAATGATGAAGCTAGTGAATTATTGAATGATAGCGACAGTTTTCATGCTGCCTACGACGAACAAATTACAAAAGAATATCGTTCAGCTCGCAGTAAACTCAACAAAGGTTTGATCAAAAGCATTGTTTTCTTGTTGATTACCAAAAGCCTGATTGGCATAGGTGTCGAAGTGCCATATGACAAATTGACGATTGGTGACATCGTATGGTTGCCGCTGATTATTAATTTGTTGGCGCCGGTTGTTTATATGACTTTGTTGAGGATAGGGCTTAAGTCGCCAGGTACGGCTAATACAAAAGCCATACAGTTGTATATGGACAACATGCTATATGCTGATCAAAGTCAGGCTAATTTATATCCATCGTCAAAAAAGAGCAGTTACCCAATAGGTTTCAAGATAGCTTTTGCCTTGATGTTCTTGATAGTGTTCGTGTTAGTTTGGATGATTCTTACCAGACTAGAATTTAACTTTGTTCAGAGTACGATATTCTTTATCTTTTTTGCCACAGCTAACTTTTTGGGCTTTAGATTGTCCCGTATTGTACGCGAACTTGAATTGGTCAGCGCCAAGTCGGGTCTTTTAACAACACTTCGAGACTTTTTGTATATGCCATTTATCCTATTGGGACAATGGTTGTCAGATAAGTATAAAGAGGTCAATATCGTTGCCTTGATTCTGGACACGATAATCGAACTGCCACTTAAAACCGTTTTACGTTTAATTCGACAATGGGCCGAATTTATCAACGACAAAAAAGACGAGATTTAGTTAGATTAACTTAAAGTTTGCCGTAGTCACCTGAAGTATCTTGTGAGATGTGCTGTGTCGTGTCGATTGCGGCTTTCCATTGCCAATTATCAATTTCAGGTGTATCGATGCCATTTTGTTTAATGTATTCTACATTATCAGTTAGCTTTTGTCTGTATTTAGCGATTATTTCAGCAGCTGTGGTATGTGGTATGCGATTCATATCAGCCAATCTTTCAAAGATAGCTATTATCATGTGATAGCGACTGGTTTTGTTGCGAGCATGCATATCAAATGGTGTAGTCGTGCTGCCGCTCTCGATATAGCCGCGAATGTCAAACCTTTCGGCGTCGGCATTGTAGTTAAATAATGCTGATTTTAGAGTCTCAGGATAGCCATGGAAGTTACAGATAACTGGTTTATCAGTTGTAAATAGTTCGTTAAAACGTTCTTTGCTGATATGGTTTTGGCCTTGACCAAAGCCGCGAGCGGTTAATGAACTGACGTTGATGCAACGTAGCCGTAAATCTGGCCATTCTCGTTTTGCCAGATCAATTGTCGCCATAACTTCTTTGGTTGGATAATCGCCAATGCCGGCCAAGATTACATCTGGATTGTCATCACTTGCGAAATCCCAAATCATAATGCCAGCTTCAACTTGTTGGCGAGCTTGTTCGACAGTTAGCCATTGTGGTTCCATCGTTTTACCAGCAGCCACGACATTAATCTGTTTGGTTGCAGTTAACATCCGTTCCATGACAACTAATGTGCTGTTTGTGTCGGCGGGGAAGTAGACATCAACAAAGTTACCATGTCGACGTAAAACATCATCAATAAAGCCAGGGTTTTGGTGACTAAAGCCGTTATGATCTTGGCGCCAAGCCGAACTGGTTAGAATATAATTTAATGACGGAAATTCGCCACGCCACTTAAATTCAGCACCATGTTTTAGGAATTTAGCATATTGGTCGGTCATGCTTGATATAACTTGAATAAAGGCCTCGTAACTGGCAAAAACTGAATGACGACCGGTAATAGTGTAGCCTTGGGCAATGCCTTGCAAGTTATGCTCACTTAACATTTCCATGACGCGTCCATCTGGTGACATGTCCATATCCCATGATTCGTGTGGCCAAACCCAACCACGTGATGTGGCGCTGAATATGGCATCTAATTTGTTAGAATATGTTTCATCTGGTGACATCATGCGGAAGTTGTGATTTTCTTTATTCAGATTGAATACTTCTGCCAAGTATTTTCCGGTTTGAACCATGCTACTGGAAAGAGTTTCTCCTGGGTTAGTCGCGTCAGCTGCAAATTCTTCAACTTTTGGTAGGTGCAAAGGTTTGTAGACTGCATCGCCACCACGGGCGTGGGGCGACATACCCATGCGTTGACTATCTTCTGGGATAATAGCTTTAACGAAATCGCCAAAACCTTTTTCACGGTCGAATAACTCGTTGATTTTATATGACGATAGCCAATCTTCTAGTTGTTTTAGCTGTTTAGGGTCGGTTTTAGCCTCGGATAAGACAACTTGGTGAGATAGACAGTTACCCTCGATCTTTTTGCCGTCTAGTTCTTTGACGCCAGACCAGCCTTTGACGGTGCGCATAATAATCATTGGCATTCTTGGTGATACGATGTCATTTGGTGACTTTTTAATGCTCCAAATCAGCTGATGGGCCCATTCTAGGGTATCTTCCATTTGTTGATCCAGGTTGTCGCCACTAACAATGCGAGGCTCATAGCCGTATCCATAGAATAGTGCCATTAATTCGTCATCACTCATTCGGCCGAATACAGTTGGGGCTGAAATTTTATAGCCGTTTAAATGCAGGATAGGTAACACTGCACCGTTGGTTTTTGGGTCAACTATTTTGTTGATGTGCCAAGCCGCCGCAGCTGGACCGGTCTCGGCTTCACCGTCACCAACCAGACAAGCAACGATCATATTAGGGTTATCGAGAGCTGCACCATAAGAGGTCGCAAGTGAATAGCCTAATTCGCCGCCTTCCAAAATAACCCCAGGCGTGCCTGGATTAGAGTGGCTAGGGAAGCCGTATGGCCAACTAAAGTTACGACAAACATATTCGATACCTTCGTAAGTATGGGTCGCCTCTGGATAAAATTCACCTAAACTACCTTCCAAAAAAAGATTAGCTTGCAAGGCAGGAAAAGCATGTCCTGGCCCCAGAACGAACATCATCTCTTGACCATATTTTTTGATCAATTTATTTAGATGTGCATAAATCAGATTAACGCCAGGTCCAGAACCCCAGTGGCCTAATAAACGAGGCTTAACGTCGTCGGCCGTCAAAGGTCGTTCTAATAAAAAATTATCCTGTAAAAATATTTGTGCCGCTGTTAAATAATTCGTAACCCGTCGAAACTTTTCGAAATCTGTTATTTTGTCGTTCATACTTATGCTTATTGTATATGAGACCTTGGCGTTTGTAAAACAGTTTATGCTATGCATTTTCATCTATAATTTGCTAAGCTAGAGAGATGAAGATATTAGACGGCTTAGAACTGGCTGGTTATATAAAAGAACGCCAGGCCAAACAAGTGCGAGCATTGCGCCAATCTTGGCGGGTTATTCCGCGTTTGGCGATAATTCAAACCAGTGATAGTCCAGTTATTGATACCTATGTGCGATTAAAACGAGCCTATGGTAGTGATATTTTAGTTGAAGTTGATGTTTACAAACCTTCGGAATCTGACTTGATAAAACAAATTGAAACATTAAATAACGACGTTAATGTTCACGGTATTATTATTCAACTACCGCTGGCTAATCCTAATCAAACAGATATTGCTGTTAACACAGTTGCGCCCGAAAAAGACGTTGATGGCTTAGGTAAAGCACCTGTTTTTGTACCGGCGACAGCCATGGCAATCGACTGGTTATTGGCAGGCTATAACGTTGAATTAAGCAACAAAAAAATTGCGATTATTGGCAACGGTCGTCTAGTTGGCGCGCCATTATTTCGAATTTGGCAAAGTGCTAACCTGGATGTGTCAGTTTACGACAGCAAAACTAATGACCTACCGGCTGCCGTTAAAACAGCCGACATTATTGTGACGGCGACTGGCGTACCAGGCTTGGTTAATGATGCGATGATCAAAGAAGGGGCGGTGGTAGTTGACGCCGGCACTGCGTCCGAAAACGGTAAGATAGTTGGTGATTTAGCCAACGAAGTTCGACAACGTCAGGACTTGACTATTACGCCAATCAAAGGCGGTGTTGGTCCATTAACTGTGGTGGCGCTGTTCGATAACGTTATCCTAGCAGCTCGCAGGATAGCTGACAAAAACGGACAAAAAGACATCTAGAATTAAAAAAAGGGGTTCAAATGACGAATGCTGGTTTAGTGAAAAAGATATCAGAAGTAAATATATTAGTTGGCCCAATTATAAAAGAATTATTGACGCGTGATGTCGAAAAACAAAATGCTGAATTGGCTTTTTATCAATGTAATATGGGCGGCAAAAGGCTTCGGCCGACACTTGTTGTAATTTGTGGTCAAATTTTTGGTGCAGACATCAAAGATTTGATCTATCCAGCGGCCGCTATTGAGATATTACACAATGCCACATTAATAACTGACGATATTATTGATCATTCTACAACTAGGCGCGATCAGCCGACCTGTTGGAGTAAATTTGGAAAGTCGATCGCAGAATGTGAAGTTTTAGTTTATGTTGCTTCGGCTTTTGCTGGCTTAAGCCATACGCAGAATAGCTCAAAATTAATAGATCTTTATGGTAGAACTCTTAAAATTGTCATCGATGGTGAAATCAAAGATATACTATTTGAACGATCAGGACGGCAAGATGAGAATTATGTTGTCCAAAATAGATACAAGACGATAACCAAAAATGATTATTTTGAAATGATTGGCCAAAAAACAGCCGTACTGCTGCAAGCAAGTTGTGAAGCTGGGGCGATCTGTGCTGGTGCGGGCGATGAGGAAGTCAAACTAGTCGGCAATGTTGGCTATAATCTGGGAATAGCTTTTCAAATCCAAGACGACATACTGGATATATTTGGCGATGAAAAAGAATTTGGTAAAAAGATTGGCAAAGATATTATCGAAAAAAAGATGGGCAACCTGTTGATATTACTGGCGATCGAACAGCTGGAACCAGCGGAGAAGGCGATAGTTGTCGGCTTGCTGGAGGGCGAAAAGGGAATATCAGATGATGACGTTGTAACCGTAAAGTCGCTAATCGGAAAAACTGATGCAAAAAAGGTAGCCCTAGACCTGGCGCAGTCGCATATCAAGATTGCCTATGAATCGCTAAAAACCTTACCTGATAATATATATCGTCAAGAACTTGAATCAGCCATAGAATATGTTGTCGGCCGCAAAAAATAAGTCTATGTTTATTAAGGGGCCACAAAAGAAGATTTTGTATTCCATAAAATCATTAATAATGCTAAAGTTTATTATAATGAGTACAAGAGAAGCCAAAACGAACACGATAATTAAAAATATTTTCAATGAGTTTGTTTATGGCGGTCATTTATTATCACTAAGTGATGCGTCTGTCGTCTTGGCATTAACAATATTGTTAAAAAAGCCTATATCGTGGCCACTTCTCTTGATTACCTATCTAATACCACAAGTCGTCTACTCGTTCGATCATATTAAAGAGCTAAAGGACGACAAAGAAACCAATCCTGAAAGAGCTGGCTATCTTGAAAAAACTAAAACAATCTATCCTTTGCTGGCGGCCGTTTACCTTATTATTTTAGTGTTGACCGCAGTGGTATATTCTAATATCGGCACTATTTTGTTAGTGATATTTATTGGTGTCAGTGGAGTTTTATATCCTAAGAGCTTGACGAAAAAGATTGTTGGCTTCAAGAATTATTACGTTGGCATAATCTCTGCCATTGCTTTATCATTCTTGCCATTCTTTTACTACAACTTAAGTTTAAACAGCTTGTTCGTATCTTTAGCCGTCTTTGCCTTTTTAAGGCTGTTCCTTAATACGGTTTATTTTGATTTTAAAGACTATGAGTCAGATAAGAAACAGGGCCTTAAAACTCTGGTTGTCACCTTAGGTAAAGATAAAACTGTGATGTTACTGTCAATTATCAATATTATTTCTGTTTTAGTTATTGTGGCGTCAGTATTGCTATTTGGACTGCCAAGCTATGCTCTTGGCCTTGTACTGGTGGCTCCATATTCGTTTGTGTATCTGTTTTTAGCTAATAAACTCAATGAGTTTCAGCTAAGAAAGATTTCATATTTGATGGTTGATGGGGAATATATTCTCTGGCCGTTATTAATATTAATGTTTGGGAGTATAAACAAATGAATGCATTTTTTACACAGGTCGTTATCTTAATAGTTATTAATATAATAGCTTTGTTGTTGAGCTTTTGGGTTGTAAGAAATGACAGACATAATCCACAAAACAGATTCTTCTCTTTGATGTCTTTTGCGATTATACTTTGGGTTGATTTTTCATTTGCAGGTTCGTCCGTGATGGACGCTACATACTCATCAATCTTTTATAAATTGAACTTAGCCTCAGTGGTATTAACGCTCTTGGCGTTTTATTACTTTTTTGTCGTATATTTTTTGGGTCAAGAAAAGCACAAGATATTAAACACGTCCGTTCTCGTAATCTCGATCATTATGATTGCAATGTCACTGTTCACGAACAGTTTTAATAACGGCGTGATTGCAAGTTCGTGGGGTATGGAAGCGGTTCAGGGTGATTTAATAAATATATTTAACATTTTTGCCGCGATAGTATCGTTGTTGTTCGTATATTTTGGAGTAAAAAATTATTCCTCTCTGGGTGCCAAAGAGAGAAGTAAGGTAGTGTATTTCTTTGTCGGAACATTTCTGTTTATATTTGCAAATATAATATTCAATGTTGTGTTGCCTAGTATGTTTAAAACCTATGAGTATCAACACATAGGAGATTTTTCGGCTATATTATTTTTGGGTTGTGCGGCCTATGCCATAGTTCGACAGCGCCTGTTTGATGTCAAACTAGCGATCATACGAAGTGTTGTCTATGTATTGGTGTTGTTAACTCTAACCAGTATATATCTGGTTATAGCATTCTTCTTGTCCACTTTAATTAATAGGGCTATGACTGTTTCCGAACAGGTAGTTAGCGGAGTTGCTATCAGTTTAATACTGGTCTTTGCATTTCAGCCTGTAAAACAAGTCTTTGATAAATTAACAAATAAATTCTTTTATAAAGGCAGGTATCACACCAACGAATTCTATGCTCGACTTAATGATGTATTGACTATCAACACTGACCTACGCGGCATATTACAGCGCGCTGCCAAAGAAATAGCCGATACACTTAAGTGCGAACAGGTTTTCTTCTTCATCAATACAACTAACGGACACTACGTATCAGCTGGTACTCCACATCATAACCAACTACCAAAAAACGATGCAGCTAAAATAGGTGAGCTGCGAGGAACAGATTATAGTGCTATCTCGGCGTCTCTGTTAAAGCAGAATGACCCACTTCGACGGCTGATGTTAGATCATAAAATTGAGATTATGTTGCCGTTAATTCATGTCGATCAGGTTGTTGGCTACCTATGTCTAGGTGAGCAGCTGGCTTCAGAAGGCTATACTAGCCGAGATATTAATGCTTTGAATATGATAACAGACGAATTAGTTATCGCAGTTCAAAACGCCTTAGCTGTTCAGCAAATTCGCGATCTCAACTCAACTTTGAAACAAAGAATTTATAATGCAACCAAAGAGCTGCGCCAAAAGAACTTACAACTTCGTCAGCTAGACAAGGCAAAGGACGAGTTCGTGTCAGTGGCTGCGCACGAGTTACGTACACCGATGACCGTCATCAGGGGATTCATTAATTTATTGCAGCGCAAGCAAATAGGTGACTTAAATCACGAACAACAGGACATACTAAGTAAGATTAATCTTAATGCTAAAAACTTAATTGATTTAGTTAATAACATGCTTGATTTGTCGAAACTTGAGGCTAACAAATTAGTTATCAATAAATCAGACAATTTTCTCGATGATTTAGTTAATGGATCAATCGACAAGATCTCTCTTTTGTATGAGTCCAAGGGTGTGGCTCTGGTTTATAATAAGGCAAATGTTCGAATCAGTACTGATGCTGAAAAGTTTGAACGCGTAATTTTGAATCTACTCAGCAATGCCTATAAGTTCACTCCAGCTGGCGGTAGTGTCACTATTAGCAGCAGCATAAACATTCAAGATCATATTGTCACTGTTTGCGTAGCTGATACTGGTATCGGTATGCCAGCTGATGCCATTAATAAATTATTTAGAAAATTCTCACAGGTTGATAATTATTTACAGAAAGAATCTGGCGGTACTGGGTTGGGTCTATCGATTTGTAAACAGATGGTTGAAAAGATGGGTGGCGAGATTTGGGCAACAAGTAAACCTGATGCTGGTAGTCAGTTCTATTTCACGACATTAATCAGTGACAATAAAATAGCAGATTAATTGATATTCAGAGCTTCTTTGACCCGACCTACGACTTGTCGTGGTGTCAGGTCGGCTTTGACGATATAGCTGTGAATGCCAAGGGCGCGTAATTGCTTAGGCGATTCTTCTTCGCCTAAGTTGGTCAAGATGATAACTGGTATATTTTTACCCCAGTCGTTTTTTCGAATAATCTCAAGAGCCTCAGCCCCGTCCATTTCGGGCATTTGTATATCAAGTAAAATAAGGTCAGGTAAAAAAGCTTTAACCAAGGCGACGCCGCGTTTACCATCACTAGCCAATTGAACATCAAAGCCGTCAGACTCAAATTTCATACGATACATTTGGCTAATAACTGGGTCGTCTTCGATGATGGCTATTTTTGTCATAATACTTACTATAATATCACGTATTAATATCGATGTATTCGCGGTAGAATAAGAATATGATTCCGTTCATGCTTATTACTATAATATTGTCTTGTTTTCTGATGGGCGTCTTAGTTAGCTTGATGTTTTTTCAGCCGGCTAAGAGATTATTTGATAAGTTAATTAATAATATTATCTATAAAAACAACTATAGCACCGAAGAGTTCCTTGACACTCTTAATAAATCTTTGAGTGTGACGACTGATTTACGAGCTTTACTTGAAAAGGCAGCTTATACAATCGGTGAAGCGCTGAAGAGTGAACAAGCCTTCTTTTTCGTTAACACGTTTAATGACCATTATATTACAGCTGGTACGTCGAATCACAAGCGGCTACCCAAGGATGACGCCATTAAATTTGATAACACACTAGAGGTTAAAGAAAAATCAGTCATAGTAGCGTCTTTAAGGCCATTAGACGACCCTATTAGACGATTAATGGTCAGTCATCGCATCGAAATTGTTTTACCGTTAGTCAAAGATCATAAAACCATCAGTTATCTGTGTTTAGGTGATCATCTAAGCTCTGGCTATACCAGCCGTGACATAAAGGTTTTAAAGACTATCTCAAATGAATTAACGATTGCGATTCAGAACGCCTTGGCGGTCTTGGAAGTCCGTGAATTCAACACAATTTTGCAGCAGGAAGTCGCCAATGCTACCAAAGAACTTCGAACCAGCAACACGACTCTAAGGCAGTTGGACAAGGCCAAGGATGAATTCGTCAGTATGGCCAGCCATCAGCTGCGTACGCCACTAACCAGCGTCAAGGGCTATATCAGTATGGTGCTAGAGGGTGATGTCGGCAAGATATCCGACGCCCAACGACAATTACTCGGTGAGGCCTTTAACAGCAGTGAGCGTATGGTCCGTTTGATAGGTGATTTCTTGAACGTTTCGCGTCTGCAAACTGGTAAATTTATTATCGATAAATATCCAATTGATTTGTCTAAATTAGTCGAGCAAGAAGTCGATAGTTTGCAATCTTATGCTTTGGCTCGCCAAATGGAATTAATCTATCACCGACCGACAGATTTTCCTGTTATCGACGTCGATGAAAGTAAGATTCGTCAGGTCGTGATGAACTTCACCGACAATGCTCTTTATTATTCAAAGGGTTATTCCTCGATTAATATTAGCTTGTCTGTCGTTGGCAACAACGCTGTTTTCACCGTCAAAGATTACGGTATAGGTGTACCTTACGAAGAACAAGCCAAGTTATTTACAAAGTTTTATCGGGCCAGTAACGCAAAAAAGGCCCGACCTGATGGTACCGGTGTGGGATTATATCTAGCCAAAAAAATCATCATTGCCCATAATGGCAAGATGATATTCGAATCAATCGAAGGCAAGGGCAGTACTTTTGGTTTCAGCCTACCTATAAAACAGGTTTAGTGAACGGTAAAGACTTGAACAATCCCGATAATCAAGATGATGATAAATAGTATCACACCAGAGGTTATTAGTATTGGTTTTAATGTGGCTTTGCGATCAAACCACCATTGGCCAACTTTTGATCGATTGGCAGCTTCAATACGAGTGATGATCGGTTTTGTAACGGCCGCATCTATGCCCTTGTAAGCTTTGTTGCGTTTCTTTTTATTCTTTGCCATATTAATTATTGATTATAACAAAAACTACCCCCGCATGGATAGCGGAGGTAGTTAGTTTTGTCTGAATCACTTCAGAATTGAAGAGCGGTCAGACTCGAATTATTGGTTCAATGGAACGCGGCGGCGACTTGCTAGGTAATAACCTAGGCTTGTAACCAACGCACCAAGACCCAATACTGCTGACAAATCCTCACCGGCACCAGTGTGTGGAAGTTCAGGTGGAGTAACTGTACATGTCTTGACGACAGTTACGTCGGCAGTGTCTTCGATTGATCCACCACCAGTAGTTACCTTAGCAGTGTTAACAAGTTTGTTCGCGCCACATGTTGGCAACTGATCATTACTTGCAACACGTGCGCTAAAGATAGCCCATGCGTTTGCACCCGAAGCGTATGAACCGATATTAATACCAGTTCCATTAGCGATGTTATCGCTTGCTTTTGCTCCGGCTGGAGTTACGGAATTACCAAAGGTAGTTGAACCACTAACATAAGTTGTACCGGCAGGTAAGCTGTCACGTAATGCGACATCGTTCTGTTGAATATCACCAGTATTTTTGTACTGGATCAAGTAGTCAACGGTTTCACCTGCAACGGCAGTGTAGTTTTCAACCCATTTGTTAGCACCGTGCTTGCTAACCATTTTGCTCATCGTGAATTTAGAGCTAACAGCAAATTGTGGCTTAACTGTAAAAGTTACATAACCAGCGTATTGAAAACAGCCAGGTATTTTACCATCAAGTTTGTCATAGCCTAGTTTTGCACCAGCGCTTGTAAAGATACTCTCAGGAAGAGCGATACCAGCTGCGCCAAATGCGTTATTCTCGAATTTCAAGCTACCACTTATGTAGGCAAGGTTAAAGTCAGAACTACTTGTAAAAGTTGCACTGTCATAAACCTCGGTTGGTGTAGCGTTGCTTGAGTCCAAAAAGCCATCAACTTGGATTGATTTTCCGGTTGTTGTTGGCAAATTAAACTTAGCGGTTACATCTTGGGCAACTAAATTCAAGTTTGCAGCCGCGTTATTGTGAACGTACATACGAACTGTATAGTTTTTGCCACTTTGCACTGTCATATTGTCAGACCACAAATTTGTTGTACCGGTTTCACGGATACCAACGAAATTACGTTCGTCGCCAATATTTGAATTGTCGGTGATTGAGTTAAATGTTACATGATCGGCAGGAACAGCCATCGTGTAAGTTGGGCGACTAGGTCCCCAGGCGAATAAAGTTGCAGGTACGATAATTGCAGTCGCAACCATCGCAAAAACTGCGCTTAATTTCTTCATAAATTCTCCTTCTTGATTCATCTCGCAGATAAAATCAAATTAATAAACATAGTTAATAAAATAAATATAGATTGGTGCCGAATTATTAAATGTTAACCCCTATCATTCGATAGGGTGCAGGCGCCCTGTCATCCGACAGGGTGAAGCAAAATCAGATCATTATAACGTGCATGTTGAGCCAAAATGACTCACGAGTAAAATAAATTACTCGGAATGTGTGTGCGGTTTTGAGGCCGCACACACAGACTATGCCCTACATCCCAGGTGCCGTCACTGTTCCAGTGGCTGGCGCATCCGGCGTTGGAGCACTAGGCTCTATTGCCGGAGCTGGGGTTTGGTCGGGTGTCGACCCAACTGGCACCAACGTTACCGTTGGTGGAGTCGGGTTGACCCGTGGCGCAGCTGGTGGCTGCGTCACTTCAGCTGGGGTGGTAAATTTTCCAGAACTTTGGTCCTGGTTTTTACCACTCCCATCCGGGGAATTGCCCCGAACCGAAGGATCTTTTGACGGATCCTTCGCCTCCAGTTGGGTAACTGGAGGTTTTCCAGGAGTTACTACGTTGCCGCAGACTCCTAGAATCCATATCTCTTTTCCGTTTGGAAGCACGATGTGGATCGCCCTACGGTCACCGTTGACTCCTGGGTTGGTTTCCCAAACAACAGCACCGTTTTGGACGCCACTGTTGTAACCGTTCGCCGGTGCATTATCAAGAGTGATTCTTGATTTTGCCAGCGTTAAGCTTAATTCAGCAGTTAGCTGAACCGCTTTGTCAGTTGCGCAGTTGTTTTCGTTGACCAAAGCAGTCTTATCAACTGCTATACCGAAAGAGCTTGCGGCACCAACCAAAAGGTTAGGTGCTTTCTTAACTCTTTCTAGCCAATTAAAGGCGAGTTTGGACGCATCTGCGTCACTTTTCGCCTTGTAAACGTCTTTGTATCCCTTAACAAACCAGTTGCCATCCGGATTTATGGCCGGATCGCTGGTTTCGTCTTTCATCACCCAGCTACCACTGCAAACTGCAGCGGTTTCCTCGGTTTTTGTACCGGGGATGGTTACCTGAGTTTTGTTGTTGTTTGCAACAACTACCCAGATTAATACTAGCGCTGCTAGTATTAATAATGCCCAGCCAATCATCGGAGTCTTTCGGCTCCGATTGGTCAACTGAGCGAACCTTTTGTTCGCCGCCTCCTTAAAAGTGGCTTTTTTGTCTTTTGGTAGTTTATTTGCGGCAGCTTCTAGCCTAGCCGCAAAATTTCCATCCTTATTATAGAAGGCCTCTTTAGCCCCCCCATATGTAGGATGAAACCAAAAGATTCCATTCTCTCTCAATCCTCCAGAGAGAGATCTTTCTTCGATGGTAAATGTGATAATACGCATCTTAACCCCTTTCTCCCCCTGTAGGGGCGATTATCATAACCTTAATTGGTTATGATTGTCGCACCCTGGGTAAGGGTTCAACACGTAGGCTAGCCGTATAGGCTAACGAACGCGTTAAACCCCGAGAAAGGAAAAACACAAAATACATAGTCTTATTCAAACATGCACTATAATGATCTGACTTGTTAACGATCCTCCGTCATCCCAGGCCTCACACCTTTGATAACTGATGTCACTAAAGTATCATACAATGGCCAAAATGTCAATGCTTAACAACACATTTTCACGATAAGCACAAGCTTATTGGCAAAATATATCACCTCTAGCCAAAACTGACTTTTTTTGATACAATCATCTGGAAATTGTCGTCACAGATTAATCATGGTCTCATCGTCTAACGGTTAGGACACCAGGTTTTCATCCTGGCAATCCGGGTTCGATTCCCGGCGAGATCACCAAACGGAAATTATCCGAGTGTAAAGCTCGAAACAATGAATTCACCTCTGTTAAAAGGGGTGAATTTTGTTTTCCAGGACATATTTCTGAGTACCTAGGCATTTTGTCAAAAATCACTCCAAAGAACTGGGCTTTCTTGATCGGGTCTATCTGTTGCAACAGTAGTTTATCCATGTTTTCCAGGAAGTATTTGACCCTGGCGATAACTTTCTCGGTATTTTTCGGCTGAGCCTCATTCGTGGTCTTTTTGTCGTTTTCAAGGGTTTGTATCTCATTTTCTATGCGCATTAGGTCTTCCTCCATGTATTTTAGTGCCGTTTGAGATGTAAGCGACTTCATGCTTCGGACTGTCATCATGGCTTCGTCTTTTAGTTCCTTGATGCGTTCGTCATAGTTTTCGACGACCTTAATGACGTCAATCTGACGCTTTTCCCATTCTTTAGCAACCGCGCTCACTACCATATCTATTTGTTCCTGAGATACTGTTATATGACCGATAAACTCAGCGACATTAGCTTCCAGCTCATCTTTGGGAATACGGAAGTAATGACCGTGATTACTGCAGTGATATGCCGGATAGAGTTTTCCATTCTTACCTCGTGAAGCGCTCCCAAGTAGTGGGCGACTACAAATCGGACAACCGATATACTTACGGTACGCGTAATCCTGATTATGTACGCCTTTATTGGCTAGATATGGTGGTGCCTGTTTGGTGTAGACCTCTAACTCATCACCATTTTCAATAATCCCAAATTTGCCTTTATGAGCCCGATTAAATAGCTCAATGTCTACAATTCCGTCAAAGACACAGCGCACAGGTTTGTTCTCGGTCCATTTTTCGACATTTACGCCTGCATAGATATGATGACGAGCTAATTTCCATAGTGCAGTAACTGTCAGCGGCCCTCCACCAGATTGTGAGACGATTTTAGTGCGATCTTGCTTGCTTCTTTGATAGCGAATTCGAGTCTTAAAACCCAGTGCATTTAACTTGTCGCATATCTGTTGGTCGCTATATATTCCGACTGCTCTTAACTCAAACATCTTTTTAACTAACGGGGCTTCGGTTGGGTGAGGTTTTAGTACAGTGCGTTTGCCGTTTCTAGTTTCAATCTTTTCGCTAACAAAACCGTATGGAGCTTGGCGCATCCAATAGCCTAGACGCGTATAGCGTACTTCTGCGCCTATCATACGGCTCAAGATGTCTCGTAGCTCATCTTTGGCTCTTTCAGCTTCTAGGTATTCAGCCTTCTTGCTTGGTGAGTATTTGCTCCACGAGTATTCAACGCCTAAATGTTCAAGTGTATTTACTTTCTGAGAGCTAATGACGCCGTAAATATCGACAAGCGTTACATTTATCTGTTCAAGTTGTAATTTAAGCTGGTCATACGGCGATCCGCCACCACGCGTAAAACGGTCTATGGATTTAATGACAAAGAATTGAATGTCGTTTTTAGCGTCCTTGCAGTAATTTATAGCCAGCTGCATGGGCTGTTCTATTTTAGATCCCGATTCCAGGAAGACGAATTGCTCTTTGACGTTTAGGTTATGTGTTTCGGCGTAGCGTAGTAGTTGTTCGCGCTGAGCTTCCGGTGAATCGCCGTCAGTACCTTGCTTGGTAGTTGAGACGCGTATAGCGATAACAGCATTAGGGCGTTTTATTTCGCTTTGCATAAGTCCTCGCTTATGATGTCGACTAGTATTGCAGCCAGCATTTCAATGCGCTCTTCGGGAGATAATGAATAAACTTCTGGAAGTTCGATTTCTTTATTTTGTGTACCCTTTGTTCTACCCATTTTTGCGATTTCCAACTATCCTTTATAAGGATAGTATAGCACCTAAATAGGGATAGCTGCAACACTTTTTTTCATAAAAATGTTGTATAAAAATCCCCACTAAGGTAATTGCATATTTTTGATTCATTTCACCACTGTTATTACTTGCATTATTTTCTCTCTTCTTTTATATATACATATAGGCACAAAGATTAGGAGAAAGATGAAAAGGTATGAGCCCAAACAAAGGTATAGTGTTTCCAAGTCTCAATTAGATATATTACTGTATTTACTTAAGTATCGGTTTTTAACAAGTGATTTATTAGCAGACATATTAGACAGGGATAGATCAACTATATATGAAAGATTATCAGTATTAGTCAGTCAAGGTTATATAGCAAAGCAATATGACAAAACTTTTAGACTTAGAGGAAGATCGGCAACTTATTGTCTAGCGCCAGCAGGCATTCGCTATTTAAAACATCATGGTCATGAACGTACTCAGCTTCATTACAAGAATAGATACTTTACTGACGAGCAAATCGATACCCAGCTATTGTATATAAAGATTTGGTTAATACTCCGCAAACACTATGCAGATAAGTTCTATGGCTATACCAAATACCAACTTAATCCGAACAGCTATATTAAACCGACTCCTCATTTAAAACTTGAAGGAATTACTGACGCGATACCTGATTATTTTGTTGAATTATTTCCGGCATTTACATTGAGCTGGAGAATTAAAAAGCGCATCAACCAGCATATAGAGGCCGCAGATGAATCCGAATACCGATATCCGCATTTACTGCTCATTGCTGGCAACAGCAGCACTGAACGACGAATTATAAAAATGACCGCCGATACATACGCAGGTTTTGATATATTTACGACCATCTTAGATAGGTTGATGGGTGGCGAAAAGGAGATTTGGTTACGACCGGAGGATGTGTATTTGGATGAATATAAGACTACGCAAAGGGTTCTATTGCCAATCGAGATTGAGAAATAACCGAATATTTAAGTTATAATATTATTAATATGAACGAAACAGACCGAACAGCAATTGTCCTGAGGTATTTAGACGAAGTCCGTGAACAATTCGAGAGTGGTCATGCTATTGAACACGCATACAGACCAGCACTTAAAGCACTAATGAGCAAATTTGAGGATACTGTTGCCGTCAATGACCCGAAGCATTCTGAGCACGGCGCTCCAGACTTTATTTTTTTAAAGAAATCTAATCTCAAGATAATCAAAGGACATGCTGAAGCAAAAGACATTGGCAAGGATTTGGATAAAGAAGAAAAATCTGATCAGATGTCGCGCTATGCGGGTTATGCCAACCTTATACTAACTGACTACCTGGAATTCCGTTTCTTTCGTAACGGTGATAAATACGAAACAATAAGCCTAGGTTGTGTAAAGAATAATGTATTAAACTTAACTCCAGAAAACGGTGAACGTCTGATTTGTGAGCTTGAAGCGTTCTTAGATCAGACTCCAGAAAGCATCAAAAGTGGTAAGCGTTTAGCTCAAATCATGGGTGGCAAGGCCCGTCGTATTCGCGATAACGTATCGGAATATCTTACAAGTGACGATATTGACAGTACTGAGTTGAGCAGAATATACGAAATGATGACTAAACTCTTGGTGCATGACCTAGAGCCAAAGAAATTTGCCGATATGTATGCTCAAACGCTTGTATATGGCCTTTTTGTTGCTCGTTATGGCGATGATACCCCAGATAGCTTTACGCGTTCAGAGGCCCGTGATTTGGTGCCAAAAAATAACCCATTCTTACGCCACTTCTTTGATCATATTGTAGGGCCAAATTTTGATACTCGATTAGGATATATTGTCGACGAGTTATGTGAGATTTTTAGCGTTAGTAATGTTCAAGAGATTGTGCATAAGCATTTACGTATTCAGGACATTACTAATGACGACAAAGATCCGATCATCCACTTTTATGAGGATTTTTTACAAGAGTATGATCCTAAAATACGCAAAGATATGGGCGCATATTACACACCGACACCAGTCGTTAAATTTATTATTCGCCACGTAGACAAGATTCTAAAAGAAGATTTCGGTATTACAAAAGGCCTTGCTAGTATAGAGACCTTTACGAAGAAGGTTAATATAGGGCAAAAGGTTTCCATCGTTAAGACTGGAAATACCCGCGTTACTAGTACGTCTGTAATAGATAAAAAGTTTCACAGAGTTCAGATACTTGATCCTGCAGTCGGTACTGCAACATTCTTAAACGAGACCATAAAATTCATTTACGAACAGTTCAAAGGGCAAGAGGGACGTTGGCCAAGCTACGTAGCCGAAAATCTTATTCATCGTCTACATGGCTTTGAACTAATGATGGCACCGTACACGATTGCACATTTGAAACTGGGTATGACTCTGAAAGAAACTGGCGTAGAAAATCTAAAAGATCGCCTGGGGGTATATTTGACTAATACACTCGAAGAGGGCACGCCGACACAGCAAGATCTGTTTAGCTTTGGGCTAGCACAGGCCGTTAGCGAAGAGAGTCAGCATGCTGCTGAGGTTAAAAATGAACGACCGATTATGATTGTAATGGGTAACCCTCCTTATAGTGGCGTAAGCTCTAACGAGACAGAATATGCTAATAAGCTAATCGCGAAATACAAAGTTGAACCAGGCGGTATGCAGAAACTTCAAGAACGTAAGCACTGGCTAAATGATGATTATGTAAAATTTATAGCTTTTGCTGAGGATATGATAAACAAGAATGGCGACGGTATTGTTGCTATGATTACTAACAACGGGTATCTTGATAACTCAACGTTCCGCGGCATGCGTTGGCAACTTCTAAAATCTTTTGATAAAATCTACATCCTAAACTTGCATGGTAATGCGAACAAAAAAGAAGTTTCCCCTAATGGAGATAAAGACGAGAATGTATTTGACATTATGCAAGGCGTGGGTATTATTATTGCAATTAAGAACGGCGACGATAGTAGTGGTTTGGCGGATATTTATCATGCTGAGATTTATGGTAAACGACAGTATAAATTTGACATGTTGAATATGGGAGTAGAATTCAAGAAGATTGAATCGTTAGCTCCAAGTTATTATTTTGTTCCAAAAAACAATATAGGAAAAGATGAGTACGATCAAGGTGTCGGTGTTGATGAGCTTTTCTGTAAATATGTTACCGGTATTGTTACTATGGGTGACGATTTTATTATTAATGAAAATCCCAATGTCATAGCGGAACGAGTGGAAAAATTACAAAACGGCGATTACACTAAAGATACACTTAATAACGAGTTTAGGCTTGGCAAAAACTATGCTGATTTCATATTAGCTAATGCGTCGAAGCTGCAAGTCGACCCATTGAAGATCATTAAACTAAGTTATAGACCGTTCGATGAACGCTATACTTACTTCGATAACAAAGTTTTGTGGCGATGGCGAGAAGAGGTAATGCGCAACTTTATTGGGCACGAAAACATCGGCCTAGTAACAACTCGGCTACAAAAGGAAAATCCAGGAGCGTTCATTACAGCGACTATCATGGGCCATAAAACTTATAATGCCTACGACTCAAATTCAGTATTTCCACTCTATATTTATCACAGTGACGGATCAATTACTCCGAATATCAAGCGCGATCTAGCTCTAAATCTTCTTGAGGGGATGTCGTTCAAATTGGGTAACGAAGTTATATTCCTAAAATATCAAGAAGACAAAATTGAACGAGACTACGTATTAGCAAAGTCACAACGCGAAAAGCAGAACGTATATCCAGCCGATCTATTAGATTATATATACGCGACATTGAATAGCCCTTCGTATAAAGAAAATTACAAGGAGTTCCTAAAGGCTGACTTTCCTCGAATTCCAAAACCCAAGGACGGCTTAGAATTTTGGCGCTTAGCACAGCTAGGCAATGAGCTTCGCAATCTACATCTCATGAGATCATCATTGATTGATGATTACAGCACTACATTTCCAGTACCTGGTGATAACATAGTTGCTGATGTTAGGTATTTTGCACGTTCGGTAGATATTAGCATTGCTGGTAAACCAGACACAAAAGAAAAATATAACGAAGAAAATGCCGTATATATTAACAAGACCCAATATTTTGGTAACGTACCAAAAGAAATATGGGAGTTCTATATCGGTGGGTATCAACCTGCTCAAAAATGGCTAAAAGACCGCAGGGGTCGCGAACTAACCAATAATGACATTGAACACTACCAACGTATAATAAAAATCCTCATCGAAACTGACAGGATTATGAAGCAAATCGGATAGCCGTTCGATTCTATATTAGAGCCAAACATGAAACTATATGGTAATATTGATACATGAGGGGTAAGCAGAAGCATTATTTAGTTTGCGATATGCATAACCATAAAATAAAAAAAACACACTTTGATACAAAAGATTTCGAAATACGCCAAGCGCTAGTTCGTGATTTAGAGGTTGCCTATGCAAACGATCCAGATCACAAGATTGTAGAGGAACTTGGTATTAATCACGGTTCAGTACGTGCCGACGTCGCCGTTATTAATGGAATTATGGATTGTTACGAGATTAAAAGTGATCGCGATACTTTACAGCGACTACCCGAACAGATTCGTGCATACAACGCAGTATTTGACGAGGTGACATTAGTAGTTGGCTTTACCCATATTTATGAGGCAATCGAAATGATTCCTGATTGGTGGGGCGTTACTATCGCCAAAACTAACATTCATGGAGATATAGTTTTCAGCACCATTCGTAAAGCTGAGCCAAATACCAACAAGGACAAGGATGCCATCGCGCGTCTACTTTGGCGAGATGAAGCTCTCCGCATTTTAGAGAATAAGAAGCAGGATGTCGGCGTGCGCTCAAAGCCTAAGGTGTTTATTTATGAGCGGCTTGTCAGTACTCATAGTATTGACGAGCTATCACTTATTGTTCGTCAATCTTTGCGCTCTCGCCCGATGTGGCGAGCTGCTTAGTAATCAATGTTAGGTGATGATTCAGGCCAGCTTTGAGCCAGGTTGTTGGGTTGCCAGTTTTTGTATTATCAGCTGCTCTCTCGGCAATGTATTTATCTCCTGCGCTAAAGTTCTCACCCTTGAAAAAGTTTTGTCCAATAATTATTTGTGCTAAGGCGGGGTATTGTTTATGTCCTGCGCCCTTTTTATTACGCAAACCTTCGCCGCGGCTCACTTCCCATTGAGTGTCATCCGTATACCGGACGCTCGCGCTAGCGTTAGTTCCCGGTATTTGGCCGTAGAAGATAGGATGCTGTATAGCGTAGTCCGAATAATAAGGGAGCCGTGATGGGTTGGCCTCGCGTAAGTCGTTCCATATTCGCCAGTCATGACGCTGAATTTGGTTCTGGGAGTGCTTATCGAACTCAGACAAATCTTTGGGGAATGCACCTCCAGAAAGAATCAACGTTCGCCAACTATTGATTGACGGCAATCTGGAAAGTTGGTCTTTTACCTTCTTGGCGTCATCGCCTTTGTCAACAATGCCTAAATCTATTAAAAGGTCTGTATTTGAGATATCGAGTTTATTTTGTGTCACAAAATCGTTGATGATTTGGCTTAAATTGTCTTCGTTGTCTAAATTATGTCGATCAATGCGAATACATAATCCGTAGCTGCTATTGGCTGCATATTCAACAGCAACCTGGCGTGTGGCCGTGTCGGCATCTGTACTAACCACCGGTATAATATGGGTGACTGGTATTAATGTGGCGTGAAATAATTTAAGTGAGTCGTTAAGTATCTGTTTCAATGTCATAGAGCGAAGGTCGCCATCAATTAAGTGAACATCTACGAATGCAGTACTGTCCATCGGGCAGCACTTATTCAGTTCCTCAACAGTACTAGGCAGGACATTCTGCAGTACGGTCTTTGAATCACTGAGTATTTTATTATAGTCGCCTTTGTCACGTTTCGGAGCGGGCATTATTAACTCAAAGAGTGGAGTGATGTTTCCTCTCACTTTAGTGTCGAGAGTCGCTAACGCATCTCTTTCTGCTTTTTTCCATCTTAGTATTGGTATATAACTTTTTATAGTAACCATGTCGTTTCCTTATGCGAATTGTCCATTGAATAAATGCCTAACACCTGTATTTGTGTCATTGACTATCTTTTTTAAGTAGAAATAATTTTGGTGCTTGTACCGTATGTATCCGGCGACCACTGCGACATGTACGCCAAGTTCGTTGGCTAAACTTTGAGCTGCCATTGGAGACGGTATGATTTTCGCAGGACTAATTTCCCATTTTGCGGCGGGGATTATAGCCTCCTGTGCCATTAAATCTGCATCATATTCCATATCATTAATGTTTATTCCTAGACCATCTTCAAGCTCATCAAAAAATACTGAATCATTATTTAGGTGCAGTGATACGTGCGCAAGTTCATGCAAGAGAGTAAACCAAAAATTATCTATTCGATCAAAGCGTAGCGATAGCCCTATTATCGGGTGTTTTTTATCTTTTAATATAGTTACGCCATCTACACGAGTTTTTGGTAAATGGGGGGTAACGACTAACGTTATTCCATTATCTTCTAGCATTTTTTGTGCGCGCAACGGTCCGTCGTCGTAAATACTAAGCTTTAGTATCGATTTCATGAAGTCAAGGTTGACGGTGCCATCTCGGTATTCTATTGTGTGTACCGTTGAAGCCTTACTCTCTATGTGAGTCGCCCATGCCACTAACGCATTTTCGTCAGTTCTAGGGGAAATTCTTTGGTCTGTTTTTCTCCATGCAAGCTGAGCGGTGTTATTTACCGAGCTGCTAAAGAATCCTGCGAGTAAAGACTCCTTATTCCTCCCATCATACGAACTATCTTCGAAGTATCCAAGTCTATTCATGGCTTTGACAAGAGTATCGCTCCAGGTTTGAAACCGACCACCATCCTCTGGTTTTTTTATTAACACTCTTGCGGGTATCCCTAAGCCAGATTCGAGGGCGCGAATCATTTCGAGACTCAAAGGTCTCTTACCCGATAGTACTTCGGATACCTTGCTTCTACTACCTATAAATGGAACTAGGTCTATAGGCGAAAGATCAGCTTGCTCCATGCGGAATTTGATCGCGTCTATAGGGCTGGGTAATGTAGATGGGTAGCAATCATTTTCGTAGCTCTCAATTAAAGTAGCTAGCACATTTAGACGGTCTCCGTCCTCAGAGTCTGAGGCTGGATCCGCGGAGACTAGAAGTTCTAGCGCATGTAGCGCCTCGTTGTAGTCGTTGTCGTTTCTGATTGGTCTGATATTCATAATGCCTACTTTATTACCCATTTGTTATATTCTTGATGCGTACCAATTTTTATTACTTGAATCACACCGGTTTTATATGCAATTTTTACCCATAGCCTATATTTATTGCCAGCTATGTTGAAAATGGTATTGCCTCCACCTGGCGTATCGGCTTTTGGGTATCTTGCCTTAAGCTCCATGGGGTTTTGCCACTTTGCGTTAGTAGCCTCATTCTGCCAAGAGTTAATTGACTTGGCGGAATCTGCATGGAATCGCGTAAAGTCGTCTAGCGCTTTTTTACCTAATACCTTCATTTTATTTTGCGTATAGTCCTTTATGTGTTCCCATGTAGGGAATAATACTACTAGCAGGTTGGTGTGTCAAGATATTTCGTATAAAATACCAAGATTGTCATATAATATATGTATATGCCGAATAAAACCTCGCTATACATTGGACGTCAACTACATTCTGCTCGTAAACGAAGTGGATTAACGCAAGGTGAAGTAGCCAGACAAGCCGGTACCGAGTCTAATTATTATGCCAAGCTCGAACGTGGTGAATCTGTACCATCGATTAAAATGCTTGAAAAAATCGTCAAAGCTCTTGGTATAAAATCGTCTGACGTTTTGCCGTTTTAATTATTTCTGGCATATTTTTTAGTTCATATGCAGTAATACGTTGGGATTATGTATATTTAAATTGCATGCTTCTTGGCGGTGTTTCTATGTTATTATTACAAACCCAAAACCTATATACTTATAGAATGAATAGCGATAGATGGAAAATTGTTACAAAAGACCCATCAATTATGAATGATGAGATTGATCGGTTATTTAATGATGGATTGGCGGCAGCTCCAAGTAATTATCTGAATGAGGATGTGATTGCAATGTTACCAAAAAAAGCTGTGACTGGAATTTGCAGAATTTGTGGCAACACTAATGTATTAACGAAAGAGCATATACCCTTACGCAGCAGCGGCAACAAAGATAGGTCTACTAGCTATAGTTTGTCGCAATGGTTGGAAAACAAGAATATTGAAAATATGGGCAAAGGTAAGGTAACTCAAGGTGGCATCTACGGTTTTACTCTTTGTCGAGACTGTAATAGTGCTACTGGTGCTAAGTATGGTAATGAGTATAAGGATTGGTCGCATAGCGGAGTACTTGCATTGCAATCAATACCCTTGGATGAAATAAATGGCAGAGTCGGACCATTTGCCCAAAAAATTCAGTTTGGTACGAAGAATAAACCTGTTAATCCGGGCGCAATGGTTAGACAAGTTATATCAATGATGTGTAGCCTCAGTGGCACATGGGACATTGCTGGCATGTACCCTGACATTAGAAAAATACTTCTTGGCGGAGAATCGATCGCGTTACCGGCTGAACTTGATTTGGGAATGGTGTTATATGCAGGACCCAGGTCACGAATAGTTGGCCCACAATTGAAAGTTGATGTTAAAACAATGACTTGGCAATGGGTGATGGAAATGGCATATCCGCCTTTTGCTTTTCAGATGGTATTGGCTAGTAGTACAAAAGCAACACTCAACGGTATAGTTATGAATGAGTGGTCTTTGAAAAAAACCAAAGAGCCCATGGTATTTATGGGTGAAATTGAGGTTGGTTTTGGATGGAGCCCATACCCAGCGGACTATAGGACACTTTACGCGATTAACAAAGATTAAAATAACAAAACTCTTAAAATATTATCTCTTTATAGGCCACCATAAACGGCGTATAATACACCTAGAACTTTAACAGATTAAGTTATTCACCTAGCACTTACTATGAAGCCTGCTCCATAAGGACGCCCTAGGCCACCGGTGCTTTGCATTACAGAGCATCGCTGGTCGCGTGCGTCCTGGCCATTAGCGTAAATGCGAACATTAATGTAACTTTTATTTACATCCAAAATACTTCTAACCGATGCAACGTTGTTGTGTCAGAGAAAAAAGAGGCGACAATGAAAACAGATGTAAGTTTTGAAGCTATTGCAGCTTCGCACAAGAAATCAGAGAGAATTGCAACTATAATTACGCAATGGCTGCTAAGTAAATAACTTAATATAACGGACATCTTAAAAGAAATATAACAATCGTATGTTGCTGAAAGATATTGTGGCAGAATATGGACCACTCAAAATCCGACCGTACCTTTCGGCGGAAAGGGCATTTCTTGGATTTATAGAAGATTTGAATGAATTTAATGCAGTATCGTTGCACAAATCATTCTTACGGGAAGGGCCAAAAGATGTGGAGTCTGGCTTGCGACCACGAGAAATATTGGGATTAGTCATAGTGGCAAATATGGCTATGTTTCTGACTGATGACGTATGGGTTCCAGGATATCTTACGGATGTCAACGGCAAAGAACTTCCGGAAGATGTAGCGCATGACGGAGTGATACAATGCATATCTGGTCCTCGAAAAGGCTCTATAATGCATTTTGAACAAGCGCTCACTACCTCGTTAGCTCATAATGCTATGCCTGACGACATTGAGGCTGCTATCCTAATGGAAGCTGGACGCAAATCGGAACGTGGAATTAAATACACTGACGGTATGGCACTTATCGTGATGGTGGATTATCCCGGGGAGCTTAGTGATTTACGGAAACTCGCAGCCGATATTTCAGATTCGAATTACAAAACCATCTATTTGATTGCCAACACGTCTGAAAAGCTCAAAGACTTTGTGTGCGTGATACTTAAGAGCCCAGGTGATACTTTAGGTTCTATCGATGTGAACTTTAATCGTCCGGATGGAAGACCTGATATCGATAGAAAGCTTAAGTAAATTTACTCTAATGTTTTCTCGTAAGCTTCGTACATAGCTTCAATATCATCTGGATTATTTTGGGCAATTTTGGCAAGCCCAGATTTGATATATTCTAACATCGCACGAGCATATTCGCGATTGGCGCGTTCTGGATGATAAATCTTCATATAGCGAATAACTGCATCGATATTTTCTTCAGTAATTTTATAGTCACTCATAATTAACCCTAATTATACCACTTCGACATCTTTACAAACTTTATTAACTGATTAGTATATTCAGTTGATTCGGTGCGGCGCATTATTTCACAACTGTTTGATTGTGATAGGATATTCAGACTACCTTCCCAGACAGTATTATCTATAATAGCCAACTTGCGGTGCAGACCGGAAGTGTAAAACACGTCAGCGCCAATATCTTGCAGCAAAGACACACATTCTAGCGCCTGATTTTTCATAAAAAATTCGTGTTCAACTGGGTTGCGTGTATTGACGATAATTTTTACTTTGTGTCTCGCGGCTTTTTTAAGTAGCGGGTATATAACGGCAAATCGTTTTGTGGTAATAAATGGACTTTCGATAATTACACGGCGTTTTGCGCGCTTTATGTCTTTTACGAATGCTTCATAAAACGTATTATCATTAAATAAATGCGATGTGGTGTAGGTTTTATTCCTTAGAAACATTGTCTGCCTCCATCAAATCGTCAATGCCGAGCTTTTCAAGTCTGTCGCTTAATACCTCAAAAGATTTCCAGGCGCTTTTCCACGAGTTCACCAAAGTAAAATACCCATCGGATGATGGGTATTTTACTTTGGTGGCGTCCCGTGGAATTGAATCCGGATTGCCAGATGTCAAGACGGGTGAGCAGTGCAAGTCTGCACTGCGCAAGGCCGGAAGCCGGATCATATCATACGATATGACCGACTGAGGCGGGGTAGCGAAAAATTCGGAACGAATTTTATCGTGACCGATTCCCAACTATAGTGACTGTCGTTTTATCTCGTCTCGCTGCTACTCATCGCCACCGTAAAACAAAAAGTACTGCCTTCGCCAACCTTGCTTTTAACCCAAATCGTTCCACCTAGCTTTTCCACTAGTTCCTTACAGATAGCCAAGCCTAATCCAGTGCCGCTAGTCTGTCGTTGTAGAT
>CAIUMO010000020.1 GCA_903900345.1 uncultured bacterium
ACTGGCGTAAGAGCGTTCCGCTCTCCCGCCAGAAAACCAACCTTAATAAATATCTAGACTACTACAACCAAGAACGTGTACACTTAGGCTTACAGCTAAAGACACCGGCTAGCATGTTGCAAAGCTATTGAGTTCTGTACGTAATATTCAGGTTGTAATTATGGCTGATAGCCATTTGGATTTTGTGATTGCCAGCGCCAAGCGTCTTCACAGGCTTGATCGATAGTTTTTTCAGCAACCCAACCAAGTTCTTCCTTGGCTTTATCGGCAGACGCATAACACGTGTCAATGTCGCCAGCGCGACGAGAAACAATCTGATAAGGTATTTCTTTACCAGCAGCTTTACTGAATGCAGCGATTAATTCAAGCACTGATACGCCATGACCTGTTCCTAGGTTGAATGTTGAAACGCCAAGCATTGAGTGGTTGATAGCAGCAACGTGCCCCTTGGCTAAATCAACGATATGAATATAATCTCGCACGCCAGTACCGTCTGGTGTGTTGTAGTCATTGCCAAACACGCTAACTTTTTCTAATTTGCCGACTGCAACTTGGGCGACGTATGGTAAAAGGTTGTTTGGAATACCATTCGGGTCTTCACCGATTAAACCGCTCTCGTGGGCGCCAACTGGATTGAAGTAGCGAAGCAGTGTAATTTCCATAGAGTCGTCTGCAATACTTAAATCGCGCAGGATTTGCTCGATCATAAATTTAGTTTGACCGTAAGGGTTGGTTATGCCGACACCAATCCGACTTTCTTCTGTCAGCGGTAGTTGTTCTGGGTTACCATAAACTGTTGCTGATGAGCTGAATATGATTTTTTTAACGTTATGTTTTTTCATAACACCCAGTAAAACTAGTGTTGAGTCAATATTATTTCCATAATATTCAAGTGGCTTTTTGATTGATTCTCCAACTGCCTTGAGCCCTGCAAAATGAATAACTGCGTCAAAAACATGATTATTAAAGACGGTTTCAAGATTGTCGTAATTACGGACGTCAATTTGGTAAAAATTGACTGATTTATTAGTGATTTTTTCAACTCGACGTAATGATTCTTGGCTACTGTTGCATAAATTATCGACAACAGTAACTTGATGTCCATTATTTAATAACTCTACGATTGTATGTGAACCGATGTATCCAGCGCCGCCAGTGACTAATATATTCATAAGGGTATTATATCACTCGATATTGACGAATGGAATTTAGCCTAATAGTCTGGAGACGTCCGGTTGTAATTATTACCAGCAATTGGTCGCTAGCCGAGTGTTATAATAAGTGAATGATTACAGTTATTATAGCTGGCGGGTCTGGTACGCGCTTGTGGCCGCTATCAACCTCGAATTATCCCAAGCATTTGTTAAAGCTGACTGGTGAACGCACGATGTTGCAAACGGCATACGATCGCGCGGTCAAACTGGGTGATATTGTTTATGTTGTGACCGAAGCAAGTCACTCTGACCATATTCGCAAGCAGCTGCCTGAATTGCCCGAATCGGCATTTTTGATTGAACCAGGTCGACGCGGTACGGCGCATTGTATTGTTTTTGCATTGGATGTTATTTCTAGGACACATGGCAAAAACGAGCCGATTGCGTTTATTCATTCTGATCACCATGTTCGTGATATTGGTGGCTTTGCGCGGTCTTTTGCATTGGCTGCCGAGATGTCGCAGGCTAATAATCAGATTGCATTGATTGGTATCGAACCAACCTTTCCGTCAATTGGTTTTGGATATATCAAACGCGATGGCGTAATTAGCGCCAGTAACGGTGTATTTAAAGTTGAATCGTTTAAAGAAAAACCAGATTATGAAACCGCAACTGGATATTTAGCATCAGGCAATTATTTATGGAATTGTGGTTATTTTGTTGGCTCGGTTGATACCTTTTTAGGTGAAATGAAAGTCAGTGCACCTGATTTGTTGGCGGATTTTGACAGTTTGGCGGCAATTGCCGAAGTTGGTTCTGAACAGTACAATAACGCCTATTTAGCATTAGATAATCAAGTAATTGACATTGCATTGATTGAAAAAGCTAGAAGTTTGGCGGTAGTGTCGGCTAGTTTCGACTGGATGGACATTGGATCTTTTAAGGATTTACACGACGTTGTGCCCCAAGATGAACAGGGTAACTATTTTAACGGTAAAAACATTCATACGATTGATGTCGAAAATGTTTATATACGCAACGAAGAAGACAAGCCGATTGCCGTTATTGGACTTGATAATATTGTCGTCGTAAATACGCCCGATGGGATTTTAGTCTCACGCAAAGATGTTAGTCATCGAACAGGTGAAATTGCCAAGAAGTTACAGGGGCAGTAGATAGTAATAAAATAGGAGGAACGTCATATGTGCGGAATAGTCGGTTGTATTGGTAAAAAAGAAGCTCAGCCGTACTTAATAAGTGGGTTACACAGGCTGGAATACCGCGGCTATGATTCATCTGGTATTGTCACGATTAATGAAAAGTCGGCGACGTTGTTGCGCGCCAAAGGCAAAGTATCAGAATTAGAAAAGCTGGCCGACAAACAGCCGTCAAAAGACACAATCGGTATTGGACACACTCGTTGGGCAACTCATGGTGAGCCTTCGGAAATCAATGCCCATCCTCATCAGGCTGGCGATGTATATTTGGTGCATAACGGTATTATTGAAAATTACAAAGAGTTAAAAACGGGACTGAAAAATCACGTTTTTGTTAGCCAAACTGACACTGAAGTTTTGGCGGCGTTGGTTGATTCGTTTTATGGTGAAGGCACTGAATTAGTTGATGCTGTGACTCAGGCTTTGCAATTGGTGGTTGGTACTTATGGTATTGCTGTGGTGTCAGTTCGTAATCCAGACGAGATTATTGTGGCAAGGGCTGGAAGCCCACTGATTATTGGCATTGGCAGCGACGAGACATACATCGCCAGTGATGCATCGGCCTTGATTGGCTATACGACACAGGCAATTTATTTAAATGATGGTGAAATAGCGATTTGTCGCCGTGATGGTGTGACGCTACGTGATTTGGCGGCGCAGCCAATATCTAGTCGAGTTGAAACAATCGAAATTGATATGCAGGCGATTCAAAAACAAGGCTATGACCACTTTTTACTAAAAGAGATTTGTGAACAACCCGTCACGCTGCGATCGACACTTAGTGGCCGAGTTAATGTTGAGGATGAACAGGTTAAATTAGGCGGCCTGAATTTATCGGTCAAAGAAATTAGAGATATCGAGCACGTCACGATAATTGGTTGCGGTACGGCATATTATGCTGGATTGCTGGGGTCGTATTATTTGGAACAGTTGGTTGATGATTTGACAGTTGATGTTGCGATGGCATCAGAACTTCGTTATCGATCATTTCATTTACCAAAAAATACTGTTGCTTTGGTGATATCACAATCTGGTGAGACGGCCGATACACTGGCATGTTTGCGCGAATTAAAGCGACGAGGCGTCAAGACTTTGGGTATTATTAATGCTGTCGGTTCGACAATTGCGCGGGAAGTCGATGGTGGTGTTTATGTTCACGCTGGTCCTGAGATATCTGTAGCATCTACCAAGGCTTTTACGTCACAGGCGGTGACTATTGCAATGTTTGGTGTGCAAATTGCTCAGGCGAAGGGTTCGAGTGCAAAGGATGTGGCAAAATTTATTCAAGAATTAGACCAATTGCCAAACGAAATTGAGGCAGTCATAAAGAATTACAAAGAAAAGATTGCCGATATTGCTAAACGTTATGCACATTATGAACATGCAATCTTTTTTGGAAGAGATACGTTGTACCCAGTTGCCCTAGAAGGTGCCTTAAAATTAAAAGAAATTTCATATATTCAGGCTGAGGGTTTTGCGGCAGGCGAGTTAAAACATGGTCCAATTGCACTAGTGGATGATACTTTTTTCGAAGTTGCACTAATTTTGGACAATTGGTTGTTTGATAAAAGTCTAAGTGCTTTAGCGGAAGTTAATGCTCGGGGTGGCCATGTAATCGCCATCACGAACAGTAAAAAACAAATTGATGCCGAAGAAATATTGGTTATTGATACAAAGTTAGACCTATTGGCTCCATTGGTTTTGAATGTTGCCCAACAACTATTTGCCTATTATGTAACCGTTGCCAAAGGTTTTGACGTTGATCAACCACGTAATCTAGCGAAAAGTGTTACGGTTGAATAGTTAGCCGTAATCCTAGTTGACATTAACATACAAATAGCATACAATAATTGTATGAGTACTAAAACATTTAATTTATCACTTCCGCAAACTTTATTAGAGAAATTGGATAAACGAGCTAAGATTGATTATTCAAGTCGCAGTGAATATATACGTAAGGCTATAGTGAGCCAAATGCGTACCGAAGAGGCGCTTGAGAACTTGTTTGATAGATCTAATAAAAAAGGTGCCAAATTAGGTATTACTAGTGAGCAACAAGTTTACGATATTATTGCTGGTAAATAGTTACTATGCTAATAGTTATTGATAGCAACGTTTGGATATCGGCAATTGTTTTTGGTGGGACCCCACGTCGTTTGATTGAAAAAATAGTTCGAGACGGCGATTCGATCGTAGTTTCCGAAGAGATATTTACAGAGGTACGTAGAGTATTAAGTGTAAAGTTTAACGATTTTACAGCAGACTTTGAAAACTTGAAGGCAATACTGCAGCTATATATTATTAAGGTTGATTTAGGCCAAATTAGAATATCGGTTTGTCGTGATGAAGATGATAACCGAGTAATTGAAACGGCCATAATCGGTCAAGCTGAAGTAATTGTCACTGGCGACAAAGATTTATTGGTACTATTAAAATATGATGAAATTACTATTCAAAAACCAACTGACTTTTTGAATGGCTATAAGTAGGCTATGAAAAAAGTTTGCCTAATAACTTGCTACAAACAGCCCGATTATATTCGTGCCAAGACTTTGCGAACGGCAATCGGTGATATTAAAGATGTCGAATTGATTGTTGTAAAAAATAAACATACGGGATTGTGGCGTTATGTTGAAGTAGTTGGAAAGTTAATCGCAGTTCGTTTAACTAAACATCCTGATATCTATTTTTTGACATTTCGCGGCTATGAAATGTTGCCGATGACGCGTCTATTAACGCTTGGCAGACCGCTGATATTTGATGAGTTTATTAATCTGATGGAATGGGTAATTGATGAACATCATAAAATCAAACAAAAAAGCTTGTTGGCAAAATTTTTGTACGGTAATTATCGATTTTGGTTAAAAAAAGTTCAGTTAATTACAACTGATACGATGTCACATGCTAAATATTCGGCTAATTTGATGAAGTTGCCGATCGACAAATATGTGCCTTTAATCGTCAGCACTGATGAACAGACGTTTGGTGGGGCGAAAGTGGCCGCAAGGCGCCACAAAGGGCTTTTTAGGGTATTTTATTACGGTAATATGTTACCTTTGCATGGCATCGAAGTTGTATTGCAGGCGATGCACGATTTAAAGGGTCAGGATATTGAATTGCAATTGGTTGGCGGCAACCAAAAAGTTCAACAGCTGGTTAAACGGGCAAAAAGTGACGGCGTAAAAGTTAACTATAAAAAATGGGTATCGTATGCCAAGCTGCCGTCTTATATGCAGTCGGCTGATGTTTGTTTGGGTGGACCATTTGGCGGGACGGTTCAATCGCAGTTTGTTATTACAGGCAAGACATATCAGTTGTTGCAGATGGGCCGGCCGGTAATTGTTGGTCAAAATCTGGAGTCAGGAATATTCACGGACAAATCAAACGTCTTAATTGTTAAGCAGAATAATGCTGATTCTTTGGCGGGCGCTATTTTATGGGCTCAAAGCCACCCAGTTGAACTTAAAAAAATCGGTCAAAATGGCCGAAAACTATATCAGAACATACTGTCTAATCGCCAGTTGTCTGAACAACTAAGATTGATGTTTACGAACAAAAATTTGCTTTAGATGTAAGCTGCTTGATACAAAAAACAAGATAACCAAGAACAAGATATAGATTGCTCGGTCGATAACCCCAGACGCAATAATTGAATTCA
>CAIUMO010000021.1 GCA_903900345.1 uncultured bacterium
CAGGATACGATTAGTGAGACGCCAGACGATGAATTACGTGCGGTCATTAATCACACGATACCATGCGAAATATGCGGTAATTAGCACTGCGACAATATTTATTGTAGAATAGGACTATGTCCAGAAAGATTGTCAGCATGCAGATAAGAGTGACTGAGCCCGTTCGAGAACGAGCTAAGAAAGTTGCAAAGGCTCACGGCGATACGCTTAGCGAGTTAGTATTAAAGCTACTTGCCAACACTGGCGACAAAGAATTAAAGAAATTAGTTGAAAACGAATTAAAAGAACGACCAAAGCCCGGCAGGCCTTGGTAAGATAATCACCTATTTAGCTGAATTGTAGACGTACCGATTTCGGAACGTCTTTTTTGTTCAATAGGAGGGTATATGAGCGGCGCAGAAAAGTTTCACAATGTCATCAAAATTCTAACTGAATCGTTTCAGGTAGATGATGAGGCTATTGATGAATTGCGCGAGATACTCGAACGTCAACAAAAACAAATAGTGACAACAAAACAGGCCGAGGAAGTTGGCCGTGGATTGATTACTATAGTTGAAACACTGGCAAACGGCAGGACAATTATCGTTAAGAGGAATAAGAATTTATGAGTACAAAAGACAGTACAGTAATACTAGCTAGGGTGTCATCAAAATCCCAGGAAGACGAAGGATATTCTCTCGACTCTCAATTAAAGCTTTTGCAGGGATATTGCCTCTCTAATGGCCTAAAGGTAGTAAAAATATACAAAATAGCAGAAACTGCTTCTAAAGAACAGAGTCGCAAGATATTCAATGAACTACTTGCCTATCTTTATGAGAATGGCGTTTATAATCTAGCAGTTGAAAAAACCGACCGTCTAACTCGAAACTTGAAAGATGCGGTATTGATAGATGATTGGCTCGAAGATAATGGTGATCGTATGCTACACGCGGTTAAAGAGAATATAAAACTCCATAAAGAATCAAAATCTGACGTAAAGTTTATGTGGAATATCCATCTTGCAGTAGCAAAAAAATATACTGACAATTTACGCGAAGAAGCTATGAAGGGGTGGACGGAAAAGTTAGCGCAAGGCTGGATGCCATCCAGGCCGCCCGTCGGCTACATGACCGCAATAAATAACGGCAAACGTATTCATGTCATAAACCCAGAAACCAGTCTGATTATTAAGAAAGCTTTCAATTTATACCTTAAGCCAGCTGAGTCAACTGTTACTATATGGTCATTCTTAAAACAGGCCGGTATAACCACATATAATGGGCGTCCGCTTGCTAAAAGTGCAGCTCATAAACTACTTCAGAATCCGTACTACATGGGTATTATCCAGTTTAATGGCCAGACGTACGCGGGCTCTCATAAACCATTAATAACCAAAGAAATATTTACGGCTGTTCAAACTAAAATGCATAGCGGTAGATCATCAAAACAACTTAAACACGATGTGGTACTAAGAAATATATTAGTTTGCGGACATTGCGGCAAAGTTATAACCTGGCAAAGTCAAAAAGGTCATTTATATGGCGCATGTCAGCGCGATTTGCCTGAGTGTAAACAAAATAAAATGGTTCGCGAAGAACATATTCAGGATGTGCTCACAGATAAGCTCAAAGCACTTATTAGCCCTTCGCCAGAGATTGTTAGCTGGCTTGTAGCTCGTTTAAATACCGAGTTTGAGTCAAATGTTGATTCCGCTGAGATTTATAGAGAAACGCTCAAAAGTCGCATTAATAAGCTCGAGAAGATGGATGAAATGCTATATGACGACAAACTTACGGGCGGAATTACTCAGGATCGCTATGAAGTTAAGCATGTAGATATTAAAAAGCAAATTGAAGAACTTTCTGACCAGCTACTAGTTTCCGATACAACCATCGAGAGCAAGCACAACGAAGCTATCGATTTAATTGAGCTAACTCAGACAGCATATGATCAATATGTGACCGCCGATTTAACAAATGAAGCTAAACGCACAATTTTAACCAAACTCTTCAATTCCGTAACATTTATTAACAATTCCCTATCTGTTAGTTACACATATTTAGCAGAATCAATCGCTCAAAAAAATGAAAAAACTAGTCAAATAATGGAGGAACAAAAAATGCTTAACCAAACCAACAAAAAAGACCTCATAAACAGAGGTCAAACTGTGGAGAACTCTCGTCAAGAACTCCTCTTTCCTATTTGGCAGGGGTACACGG